>JALFLM010000037.1 GCA_022774705.1 Lachnospiraceae bacterium
TTCCTCAGCATCTAACCGAGGAACAAAAAGATTGGAAGGTGTCCAGACTTTTGACAACACTACGAGATTCCGGTGATATTTTTTTGGATACTGGTAAAATCTGGCGAAAATCCAAATAGGATCACAGGAAAAAACGCAGGAACTTTAAGCGAAAAACGCAGGAACTTTAAGCGAAGTTCAAGGCGTAAAAAACATCAACTGGCCTTCTGTGCGGCTGAATGGCAGTTTTGCCCTTGAAATTTTAAGAGAACTTTAAATGAAAAACGCAGGAACTTCGCAGGAAATCCTCACGAACATACTATAATGGGTGCAAGTCCCTAAACCGCCCTGATAGTGGGACGGTTACAGACATAGGCAAGGTGTCCGCTGCGATACGGAATCTGAAGGAAGCCGGCGGCAATGTATATCAGTCATAGTGCGCCCCTTTGCCAAACTCCCGGAGTTGCCGCCTCTCTGAAGCGCCTCCTGGCCCCAATATCTGAAAGCGAAGTGCCGAAAACAAAAAAACCAGCCTCAGGAGAGACTGGTCATATAGTATCAATCAACTTGGTGCTAGAAATAGTAGCGGAATCCTACTGAAGGTTTGATGCCGAGACTGAACTTTACAGCTGAAGTCGTCGAATAATTATCGGAATCATCGCCCTTAATCTTCAGGTAAGCATAGTCTAGTGTCAAGAGATTTACACTTAGTCCGAGATGTGCTGTAGGTCTGAACTCAAACTGGCCGATGGCGAAATTCATACCGAATCCTGCAACTCCATTTTTCTGAAATTTAGATGAGGAGAGGTCTGACTTATACTGCCCGAAATAACCGCAAATGCCGAATTCCGGTGTGTAATACAGATTGCCGGTTACGTTGAGGTAGTAAGCTATGCTAGGTCCGATAGCAAAAATATTCGTGTTGTCTTTCAGCCACTTGCCATCATTTTTGCCGGTAGGGGATGACTGCAGTTCGTAACCGAGCCAACCGCTTACTCTCCAGTTGTCGGCAAAGAAATATCCGAATTCTCCTGTCAGATTAAATTCTGTGTCTGATGGCGTGGAGTCACCTTTCACGGTTGTCGAGCCGACAGTAACACTGGTTTTGCTGGACCCGCCAGAAACTCCTAGAATTCCACCTACATACATATCGCCCCTGTTCTGGGCGAAAATTGCGCTGCATGTCATAGCCGCAGCCGCTAACGTAACGATTAACCGTTTCATTTTCATTTATGCTTTAAAAAAGTTCATCTAAAATAGGAATTATTTTGAGAATTGGTATTGTGTTTATAAAAAATGTATCTATGAAAAAGTTGGGCCTGACGACACGAGAACCAATCGGGATGCGGCCACGGGCGAATCCGTAACTCGCTGATAATCAAATACCAATTTTGCAAGAGCGTGGAAACGCAGCCGTTTTTTTGCTACGTTTCCACGCCATGTTTTATAACTCCTTGAAAATCACTCTCTTGCAAACCCGCAGCGTGGCCGCGTCCCGCCACCGCATCAGGTGGAGGGCCAAGATCTGGTGGAGGAAGGCACATGTCACGGAAAAAACACCGGGAAAGACCATGTGGAGGAAGAAGCCCCGGCGGAGGTGGAGCCTCTGGAGGCATGGTCGCCCATGACCTTGTGGAGGGCACTGAAAAAGTCCCCCCATGGTAACATAAATATCCCGCAAAAACAGTGAATATTATTTGCTATTTTGCGGGATTATTTGTATCTTTAAGTAATTGAGATACAGATTATTATGCTTGATATACAGGGCCAAATTAAGTTCAGTGAGCACGCCGTCCTTTACGACATGCTTATCCCCAAAGACAATAAATATCGCCTGATTGACGAGTTAATTGACTTTTCATTTATATATGATGAACTGAAGGAAAAGTATTGTATGGATAATGGTCGCAAGGCTGCTGATCCGATAATGCTTTTTAAATATCTAATGATAAAGGCTATTGAAAACCTATCAGATGTAGATGTAGTGGAGCACTCTCGTTATGACTTGTCATATAAACGCTTCCTTGGCCTGATGCCGGAAGATGATGTGGTGGATCCTAGTCTGTTAACAAAGTTCAGGCGTCAACGTTTAAAGGATGTCAACCTTCTTGACATGCTTATTGGCAAGACGGTTGGAGTCGCGGTAGAAAGAGGAATCATCAAAACAAAGACTATAATCGTTGATGCTACACATACAATCTCTAGGGCAAATCCGATATCTCCGATTGATGTTCTCAAAATAAGGAACCATGATTTGAGAGATAGACTTATGAAGTGGCCTGGTGGTATTGGTGATCTTATTCTGCCAGATGCAAACAACGATGACAGTCTCGTACACGAACTTGAGAACTGTGAGGCTCTTCTGAAAGTTATCAAGGAACGCCCTGATATTGCAAGCAATCCTGCATTTGTAGAATCCATAAATTATCTGGAAGAAGGTGTGGAAGACATCAGACATCATCAAACCACATCTTTTGACAGAGAAGCAAGGGTGGGACACAAGTCAGCAGAGACATCATTCTTCGGATACAAAACGCACCTAGCCATGTCGCCAGAGCGCATCATAACGGCAGCGACAATAACAACTGGAGAGAAGTCAGATGGTGGTCTGCTTCCGGAACTTGTGCATAAGACGGAGTCAAATGGCATTGAGGTGGATACGGTTGTTGGCGATGCTGCATACTCTGGTAAAGATAATCTTGCCCTGGGTGCAGAAAAAGGCATACAGATCGTTGCAAAGTTAAATGGAATGATAACACAGGGACATATTGAAAACAAAACTAGCTTCAGGAATAGGTTCACATATAACAAAGACGCTGACAGATATGTCTGCCCGGCGGGCATCATAGCTCACCACAAATCTATTCGCCACGATAAGAGAAAACCTAACAAGAGTAATAGTGTGCGTTATCATTGGAAGCCTCAGACATGCGAAATATGTGCGATGAAAGAAGAATGCTTCAATGGAAGAAAAAGCTGCTTGCTAGAAATAAGAGTTCTTTCAAAAGAACATCAGAATCAGATGGAGTTCCAAAAGACGGAGACATTCCGAGTCCTTTCAAGAGAACGGTATAAAATAGAAGCGAAGAACGCTGAGCTCAAGAACGTACACGGATATGACAGAGCCGAATCCTACGGGATCTCGGCATTGGAACTACAGGGTGCCTTGATAATCTTTGTGGTAAATCTCAAAAGAATAATGAGAATAATGGGCAAGTAGGGAGAAAATTGCCTGTTTTTATCCTAAACAACTCCATGACAATCGAATAAATCGGCGGCATTATGAAAATCCCATAGTGTCGCCGATTATTGAAATCTCAGATAGCTGTCAAACAGCTCTCTTTTTCAGTGCCCTCACCTTGTGAATGGGTGGCAGGCGACAGCCTGACGGGATGAGCGAAGCGAACCTCCAGAGGCACCACCGCCGCCGGGGCGCGTCAACACACGACGCGTTCAGCGTCTGAAGGGGTACCACCAAAAAACCGCCAGGCGGGACGCGGCCACTCCCCATGTTCATAGCAAACGGTTCCAAGAAAACGTTT
>JALFLM010000030.1 GCA_022774705.1 Lachnospiraceae bacterium
TTCGGTCGGGCTTAAGAAACCAAAACGGACTTTCAGCTATTCTCGCTTCCGGAAGAAAGATGTCCGTCAGATGGCAGAGAACAGAAATTGTGTGAAAGAGAAACTGGAACAGAGTTATCCGGGATACCGGCTGGTGGATTACCGGATCAACTGGAATGAGATCAATGAATCATGGTATGTACATGCCCAGATGATTCGGAATTGAGAGGAGGAATTGGTATGCCTGATGTGCGTCCATTGAATGCCAAATACGGAATCAGTAAGTATGCGTTCCGGACTGCATATGCTTATTGCCTGCAGTACAGTGAGTGGAAGGAAGAACTGGAACAGGAAAGGTCATTGATTTCCAGTCCACAGTTTTCAGAGGTGGCGGCAGGGGGATGCGGAGGGAGCAGTGACCGTACAGCGGAGATGGCGGTCAGGAGAGCTGAGCTTGAGAAGAAGCTGCAGAGGATTGAATCAACGGCGAGAGAAGCAGTTGGTGTGCATAGCAGTCTGTATCCGTATCTCCTTGATTATGTCACTACGGAAGGGGCAACCTTTGCCTGGCTGAAGAGAAGCGGTCTTCCGTGTGAGCGGACGCTTTTCTACGAAATCCGGAGAAGGTTCTACTGGTTGATGTCGAAAAAAATATAAACGCGGTACTCACAGGACAAGATTCTGTGCTATTATGATAGCATCGAAAATAAAAAGTCAGTACATGTCAGGAGCATCGCATTTGCATACATGCATCGCGGTGCTCTTTCTGCGTAAAGGAGTAGGTACTACCTGTGCATAAGCCCTATGCGGGGCGGGGAAGGCGCAGTATTTTTGGCTGTGCAACTAAAAAAATAAGGGGTCTTCCTTCCTCTTTCGGGCCGGAAATGGGGTGAAAAATCAAAAAATGGATGTAAATCAGAAAGAACTCGCAGCCATTTTAGGCATCACAGACCGAAGAATCCGACAATTAAAGAACGAATTTGGCCTGTTTTCCAAGGGAATGACGGAAGGAAAGAAGGTAAAAAACTACTGTCTTGAAAAATGTGTACCGGAGTACATAAATTACAAGCTGGAAGCGGAAGTGCAGCAGGGTACAAACTGCATCAAAGAAAAGGAACAGGCCGAGCATGAGCAGATTAAAAAGAAAATCTCCATTCTGAAGCTCAGAAAACTTAAAAGGGAGCTGCATGAGGCGGATGATGTGGAGGAATTTTTGACAGATATGCTTGTCAATTTCAAAAACAGGCTTTTGTCTGTTCCTCAGAAAGTTGCTCCTCTGATCGTATCTGAGGATGACGTGAACGTAATCCTTGATGTTCTGGAAAAAGAGATTTTCCAGACGCTGGAGGAATTGTCAGAGTATGATCCGCTGAAGATCGACAAAGAAAGTACCTCACAGATACTGGAAGAGATGGAGGACGAGGAAGACGATGAAGGCGGATAAGGGGGTGGGAAAGTTTGCCTTCGTCTGAAAGACAGAGGTCGCGGCAGCGCACCAGAAATCTATTTGTAAATACAATAAAGTCCACGCTTAAGAAGCCGGAAAAACTGACAGTGAGTCAGTGGGCGGAGAAGTACAGGATACTGGATGAATCCAGTAATTTTTCTGGACGATGGTCCAATGACATTACACCGTATCTGGTCGGGATTATGGATACGTTCAATGATCCGTACATTCAGGAAATAAACTTCTGTAAATCCACACAGGTTGGTGGTACGGAAGCAATGCTGAACATGCTTGGATGGATCATTATGGAAAATCCATCCCCGACAATGATCATATATCCCAGCGATGACCTGGCGAAGGATACCTCAAACGACAGGATCAAGCCGTCTCTGACCAAAACACCGGAGATCCGGGAAAGATTCTATCCCAATTCTTCCAAGGAGCTGAACCTGAAATTCAGAGGGATGAAAATATATCTTCGCGGCTCCGGATCGCCCGGAAAACTGGCTTCCAAGTCAATCAAATATCTGTTTTTTGACGAGATTGACAAAATGGATGGGGCGTCGAAGAAAGAGGCGTCACCTTATAACCTGGCAAAAGAGAGGACCCGGACATTCACATACAGCAAAAAGATATATACGTGCAGTACACCGACTCTTAAAACAAATTATGTCTGGCAGATCCACGAAGAGGCGGATGAGCAGAGACATTATTTTGTCCCGTGCCCCCATTGCGGGGAGTATATCACATTTGCCTTTAAGCAGATTAAATTTCCGGATGGGGATGGACGGACGAATTACGAGAGGGCAAAAGAATCCGTGTATGTATGCCAGGAATGTGGATGCATGATCAGTGACAAGGACAAGATCAGGATGCTGCGCAGGGGCCAGTGGAGAGATGTAAAGAAAACATGCGTCGGAAAACCAAGAAAGGTATCATTCTTGATCAATGCTCTGTATTCAAGATTCCTTTCATGGTCAGAAATCGTAATGGAATTTCTCGACTCCAAAGACGACCCGGAGAAGCTTCAGAACTTTGTGAATTCATGGCTGGCTGAGCCATGGGAAGACACAAAGCTGAAGACCAGTGCAGATCTGGTAATGGAACGCCAGACAAATCTGGGAGCCCTTGTTGTGCCTCCATGGGCAAAGATGCTGACTGCCGGAGTTGATGTTCAGGAAAATTGCCTGTACTGGAGCATAAGATCATGGGGAGATTTCCTGACAAGCCAGAATATTGCGCATGGACAGGCATTATCTTTTGCAGATATTGAGAGGGTAATGGATCTGCCATACCGAAAAGAGGATGGAACACAGTATATTGTTTCCCTGGCTCTTATCGACTCAGGAGATCAGACAGATACTGTTTATGATTTTTGTGCGCTGCATTCAGACTGGGCGTTTCCGGTAAAAGGATCTTCGAATCCGATGCAGACGCATTTTAAATTGTCGAAGATCAACAAGGCAGAAAGCAGGGCGTATGGCATGACACTGGTTCTGGTGGATGGCGGGAAGTACAAAGACATGATCGCAGCCAGGATGAAGCGGCCAAACGGAACAGGATCCTGGATGGTTTACCATGGCTGCGACCGCGAGTATGCGGAGCAGGTAACAGCAGAGCACAAAGTAAATGTGAAAAACGGAACCAAAGTCAGACAGGAGTGGGTGCTGAAAAGTTCCCATGCAGATAACCATTATCTGGATACTGAGGTTTACGCCGCAGCAGCAGCAGACATTCTCGGTGTGAGATTTCTTCATTTGCAGGAGGAACCGGAAGAAAAGCCGCATCAGGCCCCCAAAGAGCAGAACACTCCGGAAGAAAACTGGATCCGGCAGAATGAAAGCTGGCTATGAGAAAGCAGGTGACATATGGCAGAAACAGAGAAGTATACAGCGTCAGAGATGCTGGAAAAAGTAAACGATGCAATTTATTCCGTACTGGTCGGAGGCCAGTCCTACAGGATCGGTTCCCGTCAGCTTACCAGGGCAGACCTGAAGCTATTGTATGACATGAAAAACGACCTGACAGCGCAGATCGCTTCGGAGGGAAGCAGCTCCCTTCTTGACGATACGGTTGTAGCTGTATTTTCAGGGAGGTAAACGGCATGAACTGGCTTGACAGATTCATCGGATGGATCAGTCCGGAGATGGGAGCAAAAAGAGAGGCGTGGAGACAGAATCTGGAGTCCATGCGGAATTACGATGCAGGAAACCGTGGGCGGCTCAATGCAAACTGGAATGTGATCAACCAGAGTGCAGAACATACGGACCGGTACAGCAGGGAAAGTGTCAGAGCAAGGGCAAGAGACCTGGAACGCAACTCTGACATCATGAATGCCATAATCGGAGCATTTAAGCGAAATGTTGTTGGCGGTGGGTACCGGCTGCAGGCAAGGACGCCAAACGACAAAATTAACAAGGAACTGGAAAAATACTGGAAGATCTGGTGCAAAAAACAGAACTGCGACGTTACAGCAACACAGAGTTTCAGTCAGATCATCCGGATGGCTGTTGTCAGGAAGAAGATTGATGGAGGAATCCTGTTTGTTAAGAGGTACACAACAGGAGGACTGCTTCCGTTCAAGCTCCAGATGTTCGAAGTAGATGAACTGGACAGCTCAAATATGGTGCCTCATTCAAAGGAAAACCGGGTGTGTGGCGGTATTGAGTATACGCCTTATAACAGGCCGGTCGGATACTGGATAAAACAGTATGAGCTGGATGGATATGGGATGAATGATCCCATTTACATCGATGCGAAAGATGTGATTTTTTATTTTACAAAGCGCAGACCCTCTCAGGTCCGTGAAATGTCTGACATGAGCCAGACGATTACCCGGATCAGAGACGTAAATGAATTTATGGTGGCAGTTTCCGTCAAAGAAAGAATTGCAGCATGCCTTTCTGTATTTATCAAGCGTACCATTCCAACAACCGGTATGGGGCGCGGAGTGCAGCAGGCAACAAAACAGGTGGACTATGAAGGAAAGACCATTTCGCCTGGAATGATTAAGGAACTGAATGCAGGAGATGAGATTCAGGTTGTAAATCCAACCGGTCAGGCCGCAGATGCAACCAGCTTCACAAAGGTGCAGCAGCGTCTGATCGGTGCAGGACAGGGAATCAGCTATGAAGCCATGTCCAGGGATATGTCAGAAACCAATTATGCTTCCGCAAGACAGGGTCTGATTGAAGATGGGCTGACCTATGATGACGAGAGAGAGCTGCTTCTGGAGGTCATGGACGAAATCTATGAGACATTTGTGATTTCGGCTGTTTTGGCAGGTTTGATCAGCATTAGTGACTTTTGGGACAAGAAGGATGAGTATATGGCTCATAATTGGATTCAGGCGCCAAAGCAGTGGATCGATCCTGCGAAAGAGGCTGCTGCAGATAAGACGGCACTGCAGACCGGACAGAAGACTTTTCAGCAGATTGCGGCAGAGAATGGAAGGGATTGGAAGGATCAGGTTAATGACATGGCGGCAGTCCTGGAATATGGACGGGAAAAGGGGATTGAGTTAGGAGGTGTCATATTTGGCAGAGACAAATCGCAGATCTATCCGGAGGCAGAGAAACAGAAAACGAAAGACCTGTCTGACGATGGAAAAGAAATGGATGGGGCAGAGAACAATGGAAACAAACCCCGCGGCGGAACAGATGAAGAGGAGTGATGTGGCCACAAGGTCATTTGAAGAATATGCTATCCGGGCAGTGGAAGGAAGCGACAGGAAATTTACACTAAGTTTTTCTTCGGAGATTGCCTACCAGAGAGGATGGGGCATGGAGGTGCTGGATCACTCCGATGGAGCAGTTGATCTTTCGCGGATCAGCGAGATCGGATGCCTGTTATTCAACCATAACAGGGATCAGGTGATTGGGAAAATCAACCGCGCCTGGATAGAAAATAACCGCGGGTATGCAGAAGTAGAATTTGATGACGATGAGTTTTCAGAAAAAATCTGCAAGAAGGTAAAGAACCGCTCCCTGAAGGGGGTAAGTGTCGGTTACCGGGTAGATTCATGGGAAGAAGTTATGCCGGGGAAGTCTTCGGCAGATGGAAAATATACTGGTCCATGCGACATCGCAAGGCGCTGGACACCCTTTGAAATTTCAATCGTATCTGTACCTGCGGATCCGACAGTAGGGGTGGGAAGGACGATGGAAACCGGGAATCCTTCAAATCTTCAGGATCAGAAGCGTTCCATTGATTTCTATGAGCGCCAGATTCAGGCAAATATTAATTTAATTTTAGGAGGACAAAACGATGAATGAATTGATGAAAAAAATCCTCAGGCAGCAGGCGATTCTGAATGCAGCAAGACAGGCCAACAGGGATCTGACTGATGAAGAAAGGAATGAGCTGGATACACTCCAGAATGAGATCAACCAGATTACCAGGGATATGAACGGGCAGGGAAACAGCGGACGTCAGTCTGTTTCGGCTGCAGTGCCTGCGGCTGGAACAGAACCCACTTCCACCGGATCCGGAGATCCGGAAAGTGCACAGCGGGCGGTTGAAACAGAACGCCAGAGAATTAATGATATCGTATCTATCTGCAGACAGGCTGGCATGGAAATCGGCACCTATATTCAGGATGGCACCACAGCGGATGCTGTGCGTCAGGCTGCGCTGGACCACCTGATCAGAGGCGGTGCTCCGGTAAGCACAGGTGTAAGGGTAACGGAGAATGCAGAGGATAAAACGAGAGCCGCTATGGCTGACGCTTTGGTTGTGAGAGGCGGCATATCGCTGAGGACCCCGGCTGAAGGATATCGCGATTTCATGGGCATGTCGCTGAGGGATTTGGCAATCGAGTGTATCCAGAAAGAAACCGGTGAAACCGGCCTGAACAGACGCAGTAATGATGATCTGTTTGGGATGCTGCAGAGACAGTTCTACAATCCGACATCTGCATTCCCTTCTATCATGGATCAGGCGATTCAGAAGTCCTATAAAGAAGGGCATGAGACGGTTCCTGTCACTTTTGATAAATGGGTGAAGAAGGGAACCCTGAACGACTTCAAAATCCATGACAATTATTGGCTGAGCGGACCGGCTGGGGAATTTTTAGAGGTTCCGGAGTCCGGAGAGCTGAAGCATGATGTATATAGTGATGAGAAACTTCCCACCAGAAAGCTGAAAACCTATGGACGCCAGTTTACGATGACCCGACAGGCGTTTATCAATGATGACATTGGTTTCCTGTCCAAGGTTCCGGCCAAGTATGCAGCATCCGCTCGCAGAACCCAGAACAAGCAGGCTTACCAGATTCTGATGAAAAACCCGGCGATTTATGACGGGGCAAACCTTTTCTGCGCAGCACATAAAAACGTCCTTGCATCAGGAACCGGAATCACCAGAGAAGGCACTCAGTCCATGCTGATAGCCCTTCAGACGCAGAAGAACCAGTTTAACGAAGATATTATCATCCGGCCGGCAACTATTGTCTGCGGAGTTGGTATGGAGTTTGACATGTACACGCTGTTCTACAGTCCTACAATCAACACCAGCGATAATACCCAGGCAGTCAATCCCCTGTATAAGTACAAGGATCAGATTCAGGTTGTGTCCGATCCGCTGATCAATTCGATGGCAGGATCCGGAAATGTTCCGTGGTTCCTCCTTGGGGACAAAGCCGATACTGATTTTGTGGAGATCGATTATCTGAATGGTCAGGAAGTTCCTACAATCAGAAGGTCCGAACAGGCAGGTACACTTGGATTTGTGTGGGATATTTATCTCGACTGGGGCTACAGCTGCATGGACTACCGTGGAGCTGTCAAAAATCCTGGTACTGTAATCAGCGCACCAATCGGTGTAGCCACCGAGTAAGGAGGGAGGAGCAGATATGAGTAAAGCAGCATACTGGCAGAGAGGGGATACTCTTGATTATAAAAATGAAACCGGGGTACTGATTGAAGCAAACACGATTTTGAGCATCGGATCCAGAGTGGGGGTAGCGGGAACCAATATTCCGGCTGGAGCAGTCGGTTCCGTTCATGTGCTTGGCATATTCGAAATGCCTAAATCAGACGATGCCGAGATTAAAATGGGAACGACTGTATACTTTGACGGTACCGGCATTACGACGGCAGCTGAAACAGCAGAGAAAGTTTCCAACGTCCATGCGGGATACTGCGCAGAAACATCACCCAAGACCAGTGACGTGATTCTGGTGAAGCTGCTGGGGTAAGGAGGAGCGTATGAAGTTAATTGCAAAGACAGAAATTCTTTATCATTCCCATATGTATGAGGCTGGTGATGAACTTCCACAGAATGATCAGGCAATGGTAAAAGCGTGGCTTAAAGCCGGGACTGCAGAATATGAGGATCAGATAAAAAAAACAGCCGCACCGGTTCTGGAAATGGCAGAAAGGATTCTTAACGAAAAACAGGAAAAAGCAGAGGTTCCTACCGGAAGAAAGAAAATAGTAGAATCTGGAACGCCAGACTGCAAAGAAACGGGGAAATAGATGGGATTTAAAGATGTGATACGGAAAGATGTGCATGAAATATTTATGAACGAAGATGAATTCTCCGAGGAGCATATCTTAAACGGAAAAACAATGCCGGTTCAGATCGATTCCAACGAGCAGATTGAGAGGGAAAAAAGAATCAATCAGCATATGGATGGAATCTATTTGAACCAGAAGCTGATTTATGTGGCTGCTAGTGATTATGGGCCGCTGCCAAAACAGGGTAGCGTGATCAATTTTGACGGAAAGATATATAAAGTGGCGGATGCGGTTGCAGAAGACGGTATCTATTCCATCACACTGGAGGCGAACAGAGCATGATTCAATTTGAAGTAGATATGCCAAGCCTTCGGAAAGTAGAGAAAAGGCTTGGTGATATTAAGGATAAAGCCCCAAAAGTGATGGCCAGTGCATTAAACGATACGGCGAAAGATGCAAGAAAGCGTCTGGCTGAAAAAGCAATGCAGGCTTATACCGTAAAGTCTGGAAAGTTTAATAAGGCTATGAAGATCAAAAAGGCAACATCAGGCCATCTGGAGGCGGAAATCAGATCCCGTGGAAAACCTCTCAACATTACAAATTTCAAATATTCAGTACCGAAATCGGGGGCAAAATCCCAGATCGTGGCATCCGGAAGTCTGAAACAGCTGGTTATGGGCAATATCAGGGCATTTAAAGGGAAAAACGGCCTGATCTGGCAGAGGCGTTCTGCAGACAGGATTCCGATCAAACCACTGAAATCCAACTCCATACCGGTTATGATCGGCAGCGAGAAACGGGTATACGGAGTGGTTGAGCCACATATCAAATCAGACCTGAAGAAGAATATGGAAGCTGAAATCAGAAAAATATTGAGGTGATGGTATGACAGCACTGGAGCTGCAGGATGACCTGGTAAAAGAGGTGGAACGGATCCTGAAAGATGTCCGGACAAGAAAAGTGTCTGGAGAAGAGGCATCTGGAGTAACCGGGTACAGGCAGGCCCTGCCGGAAGTGATAGAGGATGAAGAAGATTCGTCGCAGTTTTTCCCATATTGCATTGTCAGGCTTAATGATGCCGGGACAGAAGATGACAATGATCCATGGCATGTAAGGGTCAATTTCTTTTTTGGGGTATACGATGACAACAGAAAATCCAATGGGCATCAGCATATCATGGTGATGATCCAGAGGGTCGCAGACCGGTTTGCTGCCGAACCGCTGCTGAACAAAAAATTCAGGGCACAGCAGAAAATGGAATGGGCGCTTCCAGATGAAAATACGTATCCGTATTACTTTGGAGGCCTGGAGATTGCTTTCAGTGTGCCCAAAATAGGGAGGAGAGAACCGAAGTATGACTGATACAGTAAAAACAGATATACCGGATAAAAAAAACCGGAAAAAGGCGGAAGAAGTGAAAAGAGAAGAAAAGATAATGTATGTCGGCCCAACGATTCCCGGGCTGGCTGTACAGAACTGTGTATATACAAAGATGCCTGAGGCATTTGAAATTGCCAGAAAAGAAATGCCGGAATTAGCAAATCTATGCATTCCGATTATGAAATATCCGGAAGCAGAGAAGATGATACGTGAAAGAAACGGCTATATCTACAGCGCTTTTAAAAAGGCACTGACTTTGAAAGGAGAGAGATAAGGTATGTATCATGGAATCAGAATCATTGAAGAAAGCACTGCCCTCACAGCTCCGATTACAGGAAGCGCTTCGATCATCGTAGCAATTGGTACGGCACCGGTCAATATGGTGGAAGATCCTGCAGCAATGGTCAATACACCGTTTCTGGCAAACAACAGTGCGGAAGCCAGAGCAGCACTTGGATACAGCAATAACATGCAGGATTATACGCTTTGTCAGGAAATGTATGCTGCTTCCAATCTGTTTGCGGTTTCCCCGGTCGTATATATTAACGTCCTGGA
>JALFLM010000105.1 GCA_022774705.1 Lachnospiraceae bacterium
TATAGAGTAGCTAAGCAGTCTGTAATGAGAGCTTTAACTTCCTCATACGCAGGCAGAAAAGAAAGAAAGAGACAGTTCAGACAGTTATGGATCGCACGTATCAACGCTGCCGCACGTCTGAACGGTTTAAGCTACAGCAAATTCATGTACGGCCTGAAGCTGGCCAACATCACTATGAACAGAAAGATGCTGGCTGAAATGGCAGTTAATGATCCTGCAGGTTTCGCACAGTTAGCTGAAACAGCAAAATCCAAATTAGCTTAATTATCGGACTGCATTTAAGGGATTGTCCCTGTGTCTGTCGGTATAAGTACGGACTTTGTGCTGCAGAAAGGCATTTTATCCGGAAACAGTGAATTGACACTGTTTCCGGAACTATTTCAATAATATAAAAAGTTTGAAAAATTTTTTATAAAAAGTGCTTGACATGGAAACATCTTTCAGGTATAATGTGTGATGTTCGATGCGAGAGTATCATGTTTCGGAGCGTGGCTCAGTTTGGTAGAGCGTCCGGTTAGGGACCGGGAGGTCGCAGGTTCGAATCCTGTCGCCCCGATTGACAGAAGGCGAAAGCCTGAGTCAGAGGATGTGCCAGTAGCTCAGCTGGATAGAGCAACGGCCTTCTAAGCCGTGGGTCAGGGGTTCGAATCCCTTCTGGCACGTTAAGCCTTTCTACGGCTTCTTCAATTGAATCATTACATCTCGGAGCGTGGCTCAGTTTGGTAGAGCGTCCGGTTAGGGACCGGGAGGTCGCAGGTTCGAATCCTGTCGCCCCGATTGGCAGAAGACAAAAGTCTGAAGTCAGAGGATGTGCCAGTAGCTCAGCTGGATAGAGCAACGGCCTTCTAAGCCGTGGGTCAGGGGTTCGAATCCCTTCTGGCACGTAGTAACAGTCGCAGTAATGCGGCTGTTTTTTTGTGCTGATCTGGAGCATGGCCGTCTCTGCGGGGGACAGTATCCCAAAGGGATATTTTTTATGCACGTTTTGTAGCGTTTTATGAATAAACAGCACAAAAAAAGACATAGATGTCTGCGTTTTTACCATAAGATTGACAATGCTTTGAGAAGTCGTTATAATAATTCTGTGCAAATACGGGGAAGCAGGTGAGAATCCTGCACAGTGCCGCTGCTGTATGAGAAGAATCGGGAGGCAAGAACCACTGGGAAACCGGGAAGGGGCTTTCCGATGATGAGGCTCAAGTCAGAATATCCGTTTATGACATGATCTACGAGTCATAGCATCATGGTCGATTTCAAAAGTACATCGTGAGGAAAAAAGGCGGGGAAGTGTTTTCCGGCCCGGGCAGGATGTACAGTGTTGTGAATGATACGGGGATGCTGCATACAGCATCCCCTTTTTATAGTATGACGGATATGCCGAAAGTCTGCTCAGAGGCTGGCAGAGGTTTAGTATATTTTCAGGTAACTGTTCAGGAGGAATCAGGTGTGGAGCACAAAACAGGAATAGAAGATTGTTATGTGATAAAAAATAATAAAAAGCTGAGGATGGGTTATACGACCGGTTCCTGTGCTGCGGGGGCGGCTAAAGCGGCCGCGTATATGCTTCTGAACAGGCGGGAGATTGGCACGGTTTCACTGGTGACGCCCAAAGGAATCGAACTGAGCCTGGAACTGCTGGATATCCACAAAGAGGAAGGTTACGTTTCTTGTGCAGTGCGCAAGGACGGAGGAGATGATCCGGATGCGACCAATGGGATTCTGGTATATGCCCGGGTTGAGAAGACTTCGGAGCCCGGGATTCTGGTTGATGGCGGCGAAGGTGTGGGCCGGGTGACAAAACCCGGATTGGAACAGCCTGTAGGAAGTGCGGCCATCAACCGTGTGCCCCGTCTGATGATACGTCAGGGAATTGAGGAAATCTGTGAAGCAGCCGGATATACAGGCGGTATTTCCGTTGTGATTTCCATACCGGAGGGCGCTTCGGTTGCACAGAAGACCTTCAATCCCAGGCTGGGAATCGTGGGAGGCATTTCCGTGCTGGGAACCAGCGGAATTGTGGAGCCCATGAGTGAAGCGGCTCTTATCCGCAGTATTCAGGTGGAGATGAATATGCTGACGGCTGACGGAGCCCGGTATCTGCTGATCACACCGGGAAATTACGGTCAGGCTTTTGTCAGAGAGCAGATGCATCTTGATCTGGAGAAAGCTATGAAATGCAGCAATTTCGTGGGGGAAACCATTGATATGGCTGTGGAAAGCGGTGTGAAAGGGATTCTGTTTGTGGCTCATATCGGTAAATTTATCAAGGTGGCGGGCGGAATTATGAATACCCATTCCCGCTGTGCAGACAGCCGGGCTGAGCTGATGGCAGCATTTGCACTGCGGGCAGGAGCGACACTGGAACAGGCAAAGGCGATTCTTGATACGCTGACTACTGAAGAAGCAGTTGCGCTGCTGGAGCAGTATGGTCTGAAGGAGGCGGTCATGCCGCTGATTGTGGAGCGGATCATTTACTATCTGGATCACCGGGCATACGGCAGACTGGAGCTTGGACTGGTACTGTTTTCCAACGGGCACGGTCTGCTGGGCATGACGGAAAATGCCCGTGAGATGATCGGAAAGCTGCTTTAAAAGGCAGTATTTCAATAGATGAAAGATAACAGAAAAGGAGACTTCGATGATGAAAGGAATTTTGTACGGTGTGGGTATCGGCCCCGGTGATCCGGAGCTGCTGACTCTGAAGGCGGTACGTATTATAAAGGAGAGTCCGGTGATTGCGGTACCGGGCAGGGTGAAAGAGGATACGGTGGCTTATAAAATCGTGAAACAGGCCATTTCCGAACTGGATGAAAAGGAATTTCTGGCAGTGGATATGCCCATGACGAAGGATAAGGCACTGCTGGAAAAGAGTCATGATGAAGGGGCAGATGCGGTGTGCAGGGTACTGGAAAGCGGCCGCAATGTGGCATTTCTGACTCTGGGAGACCCTACGGTGTATTCCACTTATATTTATGTGCATAAACGGGTTCTGGCAAGAGGGTATGATGCGGAGATTATCAGCGGCATTACCTCTTTCTGTGCGGTTTCCGCCAAACTGAATATGGGTCTGGTGGAGAAGGCAGAGCCGCTGCATGTGATTCCCGCGTCCTATCAGATCGAAGATGCCCTGAAGCTTCCCGGCACAAAAGTGCTGATGAAGGCCGGGAAAAAGATGGGTAAAGTAAAGGAAGTTCTGCGGAATACGGGATGCCAGGGCATGATGATCGAAAACTGCGGCATGCCCGGTGAAAAGATTTACCGCAGCATTGATGAAATCAATGAAAATGCAGGATATTATTCATTAGTAATTATAAAGGAGAAGAGTGATGATTAAATTTGTTGGTGCTGGATCCGGTGCTCCGGATCTGATTACAGTAAGAGGGATGAAGCTGCTTCAGGAGGCCGATGTGATTATTTATGCAGGTTCTCTTGTGAATCCCCAGCTGCTGGAGTACAAAAAGGAAGACTGCCAGGTTTATAACAGTGCATACATGACGTTGGAGGAAGTTCTGGAGGTGATGTACCGGGCTGAGGAAAAGGGCCTGCTGACCGTTCGTTTACATACCGGTGATCCCTGTCTGTACGGCGCGATCCGTGAGCAGATGGATGAACTGGACAAGAAAGGTATTGAATACGATTCCACCCCCGGTGTCAGCTCCTTCTGCGGCGCAGCATCTGCGCTGAATCTGGAGTATACACTGCCTGATGTTTCCCAGAGTGTGATCATCACCCGTATGGCAGGAAGAACCCCGGTTCCGGAGAAGGAAGAGATTGCTTCCCTGGCAGCGCATCAGGCGACCATGGTTGTATTTTTAAGTACCGGTATGCTGGAAAAACTGTCGGAGCGTCTGATCGAAGGCGGGTATTCGGCAGATACTCCTGCGGCAATCGTTTACAAGGCAACCTGGGAGGATGAAAAGACAGTGGTCTGCACCGTGGGAACGCTGGCGGAATCCGCCCGTGAGAATAATATTACAAAGACGGCGCTGATGATTATCGGTGATGTGGTTTCCCACAGCCATTACAGCCGCTCTGAATTGTACAATCCTGCCTTTACCACGGAATTCAGGAAAGCGAGCAGATAAAATATGAAGATTTCCTGTATCAGTTTTACAGCCAACGGCAGCCGGATCAACCGGCAGCTGGAACAGTGGTTTCAGGAACGGGGACAGGAGTGCGACTGCCGGGCGCTGCCGCGATATGCAGAGGAAGCAGGCGTCAGGCCGCTGGAAATCAGTTTCCGGGACTGGTGCCGGGATCATTTTCGCAGTTCGGATGTGCTGATTTTCATCAGTGCCGCAGGAATTGCCGTGCGGGGAATCGCTCCCTGGGTAGCGGATAAAAAAACAGATCCGGCGGTTCTGGTCATTGATGAGCAGGGAAATTATGTGATTTCTCTGCTGTCCGGCCATATAGGAGGCGCTAATGAGATGACACTGCAGGTTGCCCGTTTTCTGGGAGCAGTTCCGGTGATTACCACAGGAACCGATGTAAACCATACATTTGCAGTGGATGTCTTTGCAGCAAAGAATCGTCTTTATATCGAGGACATGCAGCTGGCAAAGAAAACGGCAGCGGCGCTGATTGATAAAAAGCAGGTGGCATTTACCAGTGAGCTGCCGGTGAAAGGGGAAATCCCTTCGGCGCTGCAGTATCGGGAAGTGCCGGTTCCGGAGTTTCGGGAAAACAGCAGTTCAGGGAATGAAACTGCCGGAAAACTGCCGGAAAACGGGTTTTCCGGTGAGGTTTCCTCTGCAGCTTTGGGAATCTGCGTGACGGTCCACCGGGCGGTCAGCAGGGAAGGAAATCCCTTTCAGGAAACGCTTCGACTGATTCCTTCCTGCATTTATCTGGGAATCGGCTGCAGGAGGGATACGCCCTGTGAACTAATCGAGAAAAAAGTGAGCCAGGTGATGGATGCGTGTCAGCTGGACTGGCGGGCGGTGGCAGGCGTGGCCAGCATCGATCTGAAAAAAGATGAGGTTGGGCTGCAGCAGTTCTGCAGGAATCATAATCTGTCATTTACCGTCTATACGGCGGAGGAACTGAAGGCGGTGGAAGGGGAATTTACTCCTTCCCGTTTTGTGGGGAGTGTTACTGGCGTGGATAATGTTTGTGAACGGGCGGCGGCACAAAGCTGTATGAAGGCGGGCCATTACCGGATGATTCAGAAAAAAACGGCGGGCGACGGCGTGACCGTGGCCATTGCCATGGAAGATAGGAGTGTTGAATTTGAATAAAATATATGTTGTGGGTATCGGACCCGGTGAATATGAACAGATGACCATCAAGGCAGCCAATGTACTGAAAAGCTGTGATACCATTATCGGGTACACTGTATATGTCAAGCTTGTGGAAGAGTATTTTCCCGGTAAGGAATTTCTGACTACTCCCATGAAAAAGGAAGTGGACCGCTGTGTGCTGGCCTTTGAGGAAGCCATGAAGGGCAAAACAGTAGCCATGATCTGCAGCGGCGACGCAGGTGTATACGGCATGAGCGGCCTGATGTATGAAATCGGAACCCGCTATCCTGAAGTGGAAATCGAGGTAGTATGCGGTGTTACGGCTGCCATCGGCGGCGCCGGTGTGCTGGGAGCTCCTCTGATTCACGATTTCTGTGTAATCAGTCTGAGCGACCTGCTGACTCCCTGGGAAAAGATTGAAAAACGCCTTTTAAGTGCGTCGGAGGCGGATCTGAGCATTGTGCTTTACAATCCTTCCAGCAAAAAGCGTCACGATTATCTCCGGAAAGCCTGCGATCTGATGATGCAGTTCAAATCCCCCGATACGGTTTGCGGCACCGTGGTCAATATCGGACGGGAAGGACAGAGCGGTACGGTGATGACGCTGAAAGAACTGCGCGATACTCAGGTGGATATGTTCACTACCGTATTTATCGGTAATTCCCAGACAAAAAATGTGAATGGAAAAATGGTAACACCCAGAGGATATAAGAATGTATAAAGTGCTTATTTTTGCGGGGACCATCGAAGGTCGGTCCACAGCAGAATATCTGTCAGCGGCGGGGGTTCCTGTGCTGGTCTGCGTGGCAACGGAATACGGAGCTTCTCTTATGGAGGAATCGGATTGCCTTCAGGTCAGCAGCAGGCGGATGGATGAGGAGGAGATGACCGGGCTGATGCAGGCGGATGGCTGCGAACTGGTGATCGATGCTACCCATCCCTATGCGGCGGAGGTTTCTGCCAATATCCGCCGGGCATGTGAAAAGGCAGGCAGAGAGTGTATCCGGCTTCTGCGGGCATCGGCATCAGAGGCAGTTTCCGGTACTGCAGAGGAGTCCTGTATCGCCGTGGATTCCGTGCAGGAAGCGGTGGAATACCTGAAACAGACCGAAGGCAATGTGCTGATTACCACCGGAAGCAAGGATCTGGCGGCCTACACTGCGATTCCGGACTTTGCACACCGGCTGTATCCCCGTTTTCTTCCGGCGCCCGGTGCAGTGGAGAAGTGTCTGGAGCTTGGCTATCAGCAGAAGAATCTGATCTGCATGCAGGGGCCTTTTTCCGTGGAAATGAATATGGCCATGCTGAAGCAGACCGGTTCTTCCTGGCTGGTTACAAAGGAATCGGGAAAAGCCGGCGGATTTGTGGATAAAGTCAGGGCTGCCCGGGCTGCCGGTGCAAAGCTTCTGGTTATCGGACGTCCCGTTGTGGAAAAGGGACTGTCTCAGGAGCAGGTATGTGCGCTTCTGGCAGAACGTTTCGGAATCAGCATGGCGCAGACGGAACAGCTGCGTGTATCGGAATCCGAGCCTGAGTCACAGCTTAGGTCTGCCGAAAAACGGCAGGTGACGCTTATCGGCATCGGCATGGGCAATGCTTCCAACATGACCATCGAAGCCATGAAGGATTGCGGGGAAGCTGATGTGATTCTGGGTGCTTCACGTATGCTGGAGTGCTGCAGTCATTTGAACAAACCTGTATTTGCCGCTTACAAGGATGAAGAACTGCGGGCTTATCTGGATGAACATCCCGAATATCGTAAAGCGGTGATCCTGCTGTCCGGCGACATCGGTTTTTACAGCGGCGCCAAAAAGCTGATCGGCAGGCTGGAGCCGGATTATGAGGTGAAGACAAGAAGCGGCATTTCTTCCGTAGTGTATTTCTGCGGTAAGCTGAAAACTTCATGGGAAGATGTGAAGCTGATGAGTCTTCACGGCAAGAACGGTAATCTGGTGGCTGCGTCGGCATGCCATAAAAAAGTATTTTCCCTGATCGGAGGGAAAAACGGGGCTTCGGATGCCTGCCGTCTGCTGACGGAGTACGGGCTGGGAGAAGTAAAAGTGTCCGTGGGAACGAGATTGTCTTACCCGGATGAACAGATCACAGTGGGAACGGCCAGGGAACTGGCTGAACAATCACTGGGGGGCCTGTGTGTCATTCTGGTGGAAAATCCTGAAGCCGGGCAGATGCCGGTGACGCATGGAATTGAAGATGAAGCCTTTATCCGGGCAAAGGTTCCCATGACAAAAAGCGAAGTGCGCAGTATTTCCCTTTCAAAGCTGCAGCTTCATTCTGATTCGGTGGTCTACGATGTAGGAGCCGGTACCGGTTCCGTATCTATTGAGGCGGCACTTCAGTCACCGGAAGGATTCATCTATGCCATTGAGAAAAAGGAAGAAGCCTGTGCACTGATTGAAGAGAACAAACGCAAATTCCATGCAGCCAATATTGAGGTGGTTTCCGGTCAGGCCCCGGAAGCGCTGACGGAGCTGCCGGTTCCTACTCATGCATTTATTGGAGGCTCCTCCGGCAATATGAAAGAGATCCTGGAACTTCTGCTTCGGAAAAATCCCGGTATCCGTGTGGTTATAAACTGCATCGCACTGGAATCCGTATCGGAAACACTGGACTGCGTTAAATCCCTGCCGGTGCGGGATGTGGATATCGTCCATGTAAGCAGCGCCCGCTCCAGAGAGCTGGGCAGATATCACATGATGACCGGAATGAATCCTATTTACATCGTTTCCTTTACCGGAGCGGCAGAAAGGGAGGCGGTTTCATGAGTTATCCCAGAATTTTAATCGGTGCCGTTTCCAGCGGAAGCGGCAAAACCATGATTACCTGCGGTATTCTGCAGGCATTTGTCAACCGGGGACTGAAGACGGCTTCCTTTAAATGCGGGCCGGACTATATCGATCCCATGTTTCATGCAAAAGTGATCGGTACCCGTTCCAAAAATCTGGATACATTTTTTGCCGGGGAAAATGATACCCGCTATCTGTTTGCAAAGGAAGCCCGGGGTATGGATATTTCCGTTATGGAAGGCGTTATGGGCTACTATGACGGGGTGGGCGGCACAACTTTTCAGGCCGGCGCCTACGATCTGGCCCGGGTGACTGATACGCCTGCAGTCCTCATCGTGGACACGAAAGGCATGAGCATGTCTGTGGCAGCGCTGGTAAAGGGATTTGCGGAGTTTGTGCCCCGGTCCCATATTGAAGGTGTAATCCTCAATCGCATGTCACCCATGCTGTACCCGAAAATTAAAGAACAGGTGGAGAAGCTGACCGGCGTGCATGTGTATGGATATGTACCTGTAATCAGTGACTTTGTGATAGAAAGCCGTCATCTGGGTCTGGTGCTTCCCCATGAGGTGGAAGAACTGGAGCGGAAGCTGAACGGTCTGGCCGCTGTTCTGGAGGATACTCTGGATCTGGACGGCTTACTGGAACTGGCGCGGACTGCGCCGGATCCCGTTTATACGGTTCCCTGTCTGCCGCAGGTCTCATTTGCAGAGAAGCCCAGGATCGGTGTAGCTATGGATGAGGCTTTTTGCTTTTATTATAAAGATAATCTGGAGCTGCTTCAGGAACTGGGAGCGGAGCTGGTGGAATTTTCACCGGTCCATGATCATGAACTTCCTGCCGGAATCAATGGCCTTCTTCTGGGAGGAGGGTACCCGGAACTGTTTGCGGGGCAGCTCAGTGACAATAAAACCATGCTTCAGTCCGTGAAATCGGCCATTGAGAGCGGCATGCCCTGTCTGGCCGAATGCGGCGGTTTCATGTATCTGCACAATCGGATGGAGGACATGAACGGAACGATGCATTTTATGGCGGGTGTGATCGACGGCGATGTGTTCCGTACCCCAAAACTGAAACGGTTCGGATATGTAACTGTTACAGCCCGGCAGGAGTGTCTGTGCGGACCTGAGGGAACGGCATTTCGTGCTCATGAATTTCATTATTTTGACAGTACGGCCTGTGGAGACGGTTTTCACGCCGAGAAGCCTGCGGGAAAACGGGGCTGGGACTGTATCCGGTGTACCGACAGTCTTCAGGCGGGTTTTCCCCATCTGTATTACTATTCCAATCCACAGGCTGCAGCTGAGTTTCTGATGCGCTGCGGTGACGGAAGGAGGCAGAATTGATGAATTTAAGAGAAACAATCGAGTCAATCGGCCCTTTGGACCGGGAAGCCATGAAAAAAAGTGAAACCAGATGGAACAGCATTGCCAAACCGCTGTACGCTTTTGGTGAATTTGAACCCATGACCATCCGTATGGCGGGTATTACAGGAGATCCGGCGATCCGTGTGGATAAAAAAGCGCTGGTGATCATGTGTGCCGATCATGGTGTGCTGGAAGAAGGCGTCAGCCAGTCCAATGCGGAAATTACAGCGGTGATGACCGAGGGATTTACCCGCATGGAATGCAGCGCCAGTGTCATGGCGGATATGGCCGGTGTGGATCTTTTCCCGGTGGATATCGGCGTGGCGAGAGATGTGATTCCGGAGGTCATCAACCGGAAAATTGCCTACGGCACGAAAAATATGGCAAAGGAACCGGCCATGACCCGGGAACAGGCGGTAAAATCCATTGAAGTCGGTATCGGGATGGTGGAGATGCTGAAGGAAAAAGGATATCAGATTATCTGCGTGGGTGAGATGGGCGTGGGCAATACAACCGCCAGCTCAGCTATGGCTTCCGTGTTTCTGAATGTGCCGGTAGCCGGTGTAACGGGGCGTGGGTCCGGCCTGAAAGCGGAAGGTCTGGCACATAAGACAAAGGTGCTGGAGAAAATCGTAGCTTCCTATACTTTTGATGAAAATGATCCCCTGGACGTTCTTGCGAAGGTGGGGGGATTTGAGATCGGCGGTATGGCGGGTCTGTATCTGGGAGCGGCGGCCAGCCGGATCCCGGTGGTGGCGGATGGTGCGATTTCCTGTGTAGCTGCACTGCTGGCCTGCAAACTGGCTCCGGCAGCAAAGGATTACATATTTGCATCTCACCTGTCCAAAGAACCGGCAGGAAAGCTTCTGCTGGATGCGCTGGGACTGAATCCCTGCCTTACCTGCGGCATGCATCTGGGGGAAGGAACCGGTGCCGTGGCACTGATGCCGGTACTGGATCTGGCGCTGGGTGTATATCATCGCATGAGCACCTTTTCCGATGTGGATATTATGACCTATGAGCCCTACGAAGAGGATGATGATAAAAAAGAATGACGACAAAAGAATGATAATAAAAAAGCATAGAAAAGGGAGGCGGCGGGAATGCTGGCTTTAATTACAGGCGGCAGCGGCAGCGGAAAATCCGCTTATGCGGAGGCTCTGTGCGTCCGGCTGCAGCAGGACAGGCGGGAAACTCCCATGGTATACATCGCCACCATGTATCCTTTCGATGAGGAATCCTGGCGGAAAATAGACCGTCACAGAGAACTGCGGAAAAATAAAAATTTTGACACGGTTGAATGCTTTACGGGACTGAAAAACGTGGAGCTGAAGGAACATGATACGACAGTACTGCTGGAGTGCATGTCCAATCTTACCGCCAACGAAATGTATCAGGAGGAGGGAGCGGGAAACCGCACCGTGGAGGAGGTCTGCCGGCTCATTGGCGCCGACTCCCTCCAGTATCTGCCTCTGGATTCTCTGAAAGCAATGGCCCAAAATCTGCATCTGGGCTTCTGCGACGCCTGCTTTACCGGCGACTATGTGCTCCCCGTTCCAGAGGAGTCCAGCCGGCAGCTCACCATCAATAACGATTGACAGGAGGAACTTCCCGTGAACACTAACAGCAAATCCGCCTCCTACGCTGCCGCCGGCGTAGATGTCACCGCCGGTTACGAGGCGGTCAGCCGCATCAAGCCTCTGGTCGCCTCCACTGTTGTCCCCGGCGTGCTGGGCGGCATCGGCGATTTCGGCGGCATGTTTGAACCCCAGATCCAGGGAA
>JALFLM010000108.1 GCA_022774705.1 Lachnospiraceae bacterium
GGGAGGGCTACCTTTTCTCGCCATGCTTCCTCACGACCGTTGCCAGCCGCTTCGGTGACGATAGGCTACTGCTAATGGAATAACAGGTTCGGTCAGCGCCGAACAGTTTAATTACGCGACCTCGTGTCGCGCATAGGAGAAAGGATTAAAATGCATCGACTTTTTGAAATTGATGGTGTTGAAAATCTTGATTATATAACCGTGTTTTAGCAGAGCATTGCCACATTCAATCACGATACTGCCTTTCGGATCGGTCACCACATAGCTGGAATGCATCTGGAGAAGATTGGGTTTAATCCAGGACCTTGTCTTGCCGGACCCGGAGCCGCCCACAATCAGCACATTTTTATTCCGCGCATATTTGGGATTTTTCGGGCGGCTGCCCATCATCAGCCGCTCCGTTTTGGTCAGGATGATATTGTTCTCAAACCGGGGATCCATGAATGGCTCGATATCCCTGCCAGTTCCCCACCGTGCCGAACCGTATTCCACATTCTGGCGGTACTTTTTTGCGTTTTTCCCCCGCAGATAAACAGCCAGTCTCAGACCGGCTCCACAGCTGATGCCCACCAGAAGATCCATCGGGTAAAGGCTGGGCAGCGGATTTTTCAGGGCGATGGGAAGAGTTTCCATAAAGCAGAGGATTTTCTCTGATAAATCCACGCTTTCCGCCAGTCTCCAGCCTTCTCCCAGATTGGTGGCATACAGGCCAAACAGAAGATAAGGCAGATTCAAAAGCAGAAGTTTTTTCATATCCCTGTTCATCGGCTCCGCTCCTTTTCCTTATTCCGAATCTTACGGGGAAGGAAAGCTGCGATTGCCTGGAATTTCTTCAGCTGTTTCAGGATGCTCGGTCGTTTCTCCCTCTGCATGGTACGGAACGTCACTTCTTTCAGTACCGCTGTCAGTGCATCTGCATCCCGGGCTTTGAAAAATACCAGATACCGCGGAGGGGAAGCCGTTTTATCCTTTTTTACCGCAAAATCCACGCCATATTTCCCGGCAACTTTTTCAAACAGCTTGATATTCCGGCCTGTCACCTCCACATTGGAAACCCCCTGATTCTGGCCGATCAGCTGTTTCACCGTCTGTTTTCCATGGGGAATCTCTTCCTGCACGTTCTTTTTTCCGGCAGCCCTCACCGCATTCACCCTCGTCCGATGCTGCAGGTACATCCGCACCCCTGCCACGATGTTTCTCATGGTCAGTCTGGAAGTGCTGATGACCAGATTGACCGTCCTGTTTTCCACTTCCTCCTGCAACCCATCACCCCGCTATCCGTTTCGTTTATTCTGCTTTTCAATCGTCGTGATCCCTTCCAGCGTCGTTGCCACAATACGCAGGTGCTTTGCCAGGGCAATGTCCTGCTTTACCTCTTCATTTACCACAGTCCCGCATACTGCCAGGATCCGGCACCGGCGGAGAAGCTGTGCCGACATATCCACGCGGTCCTTATGCTCCTGCGGGATATTGTCATCCAGAAACCGGGGATAGAACAGCCGGGGACACACCGGGGAATACCCGGCTTCATACACCGTCCGGCAGTAAGCCTCCGCTTTTTCTCTGGCTTCCTGTTCATCTGCGCTCCAGGCAGATGTGATATAAACCAACGGCCTGACCATAATCCCCACCTCCCATCACATCCGAAAGACTGGAAAAGTCCTGCCGTCTGCATGAAGCTGCACGGTCCTTTCCTGGAAAATCCGGCTGATCTGCTGAACCCTGTCTGCATCCATCGAAACCGGATCCCCGTCTCCGCTGCATTCATAAATGACAGCCGGACCAATCAGATAGGATTCTCCGCCCAGTCTCAGCAGCTGCCTTTCATCATAATGCATCATCAAGCCCAGTTCCGGTAACGTCCCCAGCTGATGATACATGCCAAACCTTTCCAGTATTTCCTCACTCTCGCCAGGTGTCATGAGCGCGGCTTCTTTCCCCGGCTGAATCACCAGCACCCTTTCTTCTTCCCCGCATCCTGTTTCCTTCTCTTCCTCCTCCGGATTTCTCCTGCCGGCCAGGATTTCCTGTGCTTCGCATTCCTCCAGAAAATCATTCATAAAATCCAGAAAAGCCCGCATCTCCCCGGAAGGATCCTTTCCCACCAGTTCCTGATACATGACCAGTAAATCCCGGACTTCATCCGTGCTGTTGGGAAGTACCGGTACAAATAAATTGATATTTCCTGCCACATTGACATTCATTTTTTTCATGATTCTTCGATCCTCCATATAGTTTTCCGTCTATAAATCCGGCCCTCGGTCACGCTTCCGCTTCTTCTGCCACTGTTCCAGCAGTTTGATGATCGTATCTTCCATCTGTTTGGGTGTATAGGACTGGGGAAAATATTTCTTCAGCACATCGCCCTTCAAAGTCACCCTGCCCGGATCCCCCTTCTTTTCCTCTGACATAATGGCACACATGGCATCCAGAGAACATTTTCCTTCCTGACTGAACTTTTTCAAACGCTGTGCCTGGGAAAGGGAGGGCGCAGCCTGCGCATAATCCATTGCCACCAGAAATTCCTTCTGCTCCTCTTTTTTTAAATAGGAAAGTTCTACTGCCGGATTAAAAGCGATCTGTTTTGTATCCACCATTACCAGAAGTTCGGGGATAAGTTCTGTCAGACGGATATAACGCCGGACTGTATCTTTACTGACACCTGCATCTTCACCTACTTTTTCCACTGATAACTTCTGCGCAACTTGCGTAGAAGTTAAATCTGAGCGTGCACCTTGATGCTTAATCGCTTCCAGTTTCATGCGAAATGCAAATGCTCTTTCACTCGGCAGTACATTTTCACGCTGAAAATTCGAATCCACCATCTGGATCACTGCGGTATCATCATCCATTTCCCGGACAATCACCGGCATGGTCTCTTTCCCGATCAGTTCCAGAGCATGGTGTCTCCGGTGGCCGGCAACGATTTCATATCCGCCCTCCGGTCTGGGCCTGACAATCCCGGGAACAAGGACACCATACTGGGATACACTCTCAATCGTTCTCAACATCGCCTCATCGTCCAACACTTTAAACGGGTGGTTTTTAAACGGATGCAGTTCCGACAGCGGAATCATCCGGACTTTTTCCAGCTTTTCCTCTG
>JALFLM010000136.1 GCA_022774705.1 Lachnospiraceae bacterium
TGTTCCGCTTCCGGCTTTTTTCGCCTGCCTGTCTTACCGGTAGTCCGCTTTGCCGGAGCTGCCGTGTCCTTTTCTTCTGCCAATTTGCATCACCTCCCGGAAATGACAGAAGCCGCAGCGGGAAAGCTGCGGCTCAGACAAAGCCGTTTGCCATATCGTGACGAACAAGTGCGTCGTAGTAATTCGATATGGTCAGCGGCGCGTTGTATAGGGAAGCCAGAAGGTACTGCTTGATGTTCCGCACCTTGCTGGCGTTCTCCTTGAAGGAACTCAGCACATATTCGATATGCGTGCAGTTGAGCTTGAGGAACTGGCTCTTGACTACCTCTCGGGGCTTGTCGTCCCCGGCAATTCGGATGTACTGGCGTTTGGAGCAGATGGTATCGAGAAGGAGCTCCATGATCTCTGCGATGGTATCCTGGTCATACGGGTTGTTCTCCAGGAGAATGTCGTACTCCAGATTTTCTTCAAGAATTGCGCGGTATTGTTCCCGCTCATCCATATCCCGTCCCATCTTATCCACAGGAGCCTGACCGTGACCGCCTGCTTGACCGGAAGGGAAAGGATAGGCTTCAGTCTCACTCAAATCAGTATAATTTGAATCAGTATTACTTCCTCGTGATTTTCGGGATTCCGGAGTCGTGAAATTCACGTCTGCTGAATCGTGATTTTCACGAGTCTTGATTCGTGATTCCGGTGCAGGCGGGATGCTGCCGGCGGAGTTATCCACAAAGTTCTTGACGAATATGAGATTGGGCTTGCCCAGTCCCTGCCGCTTGCGCTCTATGAGCCCGGCTTTGCTGTCCAGCTCGTTCAGCAGTTTGGTAGCCTTCTGATCGGCACAGCCGATAGCCTCCATGACCTCCTCCAGCGTGAAGATGATAAACACGCGCCCCTGTTCGTCCAGCCAGCCGTTTTTGCGGCTCAGGCTCATCCGATCCAGCAGAATGCCGTAGAGAATTTTGGCCTCGGCGGAGATGGACTTGAAGCGTTCATCGGTAAACAGTGCCTTGGGTATACGGTAAAAGGCAAACTGATCTGCCTGGGCACCGTAGAAATAATCCAGCGTCACTTGGCGCGCCCCCTCTCAAGCGAGCGAAGAATCTCCTTCGTACACCAGCCGATGCACGGTCCGCACTTGCCATACGGACAATCATCGCATTCGCTTACAGGTTTCGTTTCCGGCTTTGGCCGGTCATAATAGCAGACCTTCAGCATACAGCCGTGTCTGCCGTAGTAATAGCAGTACCGGCAGTCCTTCGGCTTGCCGTTTTCGCAGTAATCTGTCATGGCGTTCATCCTCCTGAAAATGGGTACAAAAAAAGCGCGTCTGTCCAGCCGTAAAAGGCATTCTCCCCGGAGGGAGAGACAGACGCGCAAGGCGTGTTCATATTCAATTCTGGCAATAAAAAATGGGCTAAGCGTCCATCGCTTACTCCCAGTACAACATCAGCTATTCAGTTTCGGCATTGCCCAAATGCAAGGGCTTATGCCGCAAATTCCTTGAAATTACAGGCTTTTTCGGGTGTTAGTCCACAAATAACAGCCTCATTTGCCATAACATAATCACAGCAACCATCCAGATTGTGTGCATCATGATAGAAGGTATTAGCTTCATCACCGGATTTGATAACGCCGGTCAGACCGTGAACCGCCATATTCATCAGACACAGCTGTGCATTATATTCTACCTTTTCCTGACCATAAAAAGTCATGGTGCTGTTTGCGTTCATACCGGACTGATTTACAAAATCGCCGGACTGAATGAACATACCACCTGAACCGCAGGCCGGATCGAGCAATATACCACTCTTTGGTTCAATAATATTTACAATCATTTTTACCAATGATTTGGGTGTGAAGAACACGCCATCATCGGATGCAATGTTTTTCGCAAATTTATTAAGGAAATATTCGTAAATGCGGCCAATAATATCGCCACCTACTTCATCAAGCGCACTGTTATTGAAAATACGCAGAAGTTCTCCAAGCAGGTCGTCATTAAACATTGTGTAATCCTTAGGCAATACACCAATAAGCTGTTCACTCTGTTCTTCTACCAATGACATAGCATTATTTACAACTTCGCCCAGACTGTTCATAATGTGACCGTCTTTGTTTACAAGACCTGCAGATGAAATATCTGATGGAAGATTTACCAGATAATTATACTGTGCTTCTTTTGGCAAATAGAGTGCACTTTTAGCTGTAAAGTCACTTGCTTCTACCGGCATCACTCTGCCACCACGAGACGGACGATTTTTAAGAATTTCCGCCTCTACCATTTTAAATCTGCTATATGCATAACGCAGAAAAATCAAACCAAGCACAGGCATGCAGTACTGGTTGGAAGTCAGCTTTGAACCTGCACGCAGCAAGTCAGCTGATTCCCATAATTCTGCTTCTAATTTACGAATGTTAATCATCACTTTCTCCTATTGTTATTCATGTACTTTCTCAGGCAGATCCAGACTTATCAAATCAGAACTTCCTCAATTACACACTGATGTTTCTTACTTTCCTTATCATAATTCACGCCCACCAACAACAGATTCCCCTGATAATCCTCCAGAGCTTTTACATATTTTTTCTTTTTAATCTGCTCGATTGCTCCTTCTGCGGACTTGTCCCATTTCAATTCCACAATCATCACAGGTTTATCCTGATGATTTTTGCGTGGCAGATAGACAATATCGGCGAATCCATGACCAGTAGGCAGCTCTCTGATTTCCATATAATATGCCCTTGCACGGTAAAATGCCAATGATACTACGCAGGCCAGCGAATTTTCATCATTATATTTCAAAATGGAAGTTTCAAAATGAGCCTCTTCAATTCCCTTTGCTACCGCTTCCGCATTTTTATTCCAGGTATCTTTCAGTAATTGATCAGACTGCCTTAATGCCTTTACAACAGGTTCCCATCCTGCATCTTCAACTGCATTATAGAATTCAGAGGCCACTTCTGAATTTGGAATAAATACTTCCTGTTTCGCAAAATCATATCCCAGATACCCCAGATGAATCAATAAAGTCAATACATCATCAGCAGATTTAAAGGTAGTCATATCATTTGTAAATTTACTGGTATTGATTTTTTTACTTTTTCCTGCCAGCAATTCAATAATGGTATCTTTTAATCCGGCATAATTCAGCGCGATATAATCTCTCAGCGCTTCAAAAGTCTCTGTCTGATTCCAGTAGCTTTCAAAACTCCTGCTGAGCATTGCACTTACCACAGATCTGGGGCTGTATACATGCTCCAGATTTTCAAACCGGTATCCATCATACCACCGCTTTGTTTCTTCAAAGTCCATCCCATACTGACAGCATAAATCTTCCACTTCAGATTCTGTAAATCCTACAAACT
>JALFLM010000148.1 GCA_022774705.1 Lachnospiraceae bacterium
AGCGCACATAACACACCCGTACAGAACAATCAGTTCCAGCAGTGACATCATAAATAAAAAGCGAACCTGTTTCTGATTCATCATGATTCCTTTCCGGCTGTCATGTCCATCATCAGCCGTTATTTCTTTTGCCGGCATGTCCATTGCCGCCGGTACGTATCACCATTACATTTAATGTGGCTCACCTGACGTCCGCCCGGTATGACAGTCACACCGGGCGGACACAGCAAAAAAATTCTAGAATGTAATATCTGATTTGTTCTTCAGAAGTGCGGCTCCATTGACGATGGAGATCACTCCTGCCGTCACACTGACTGCAATCAGTACGATACCAATGACAATATTCCATGCACCGGATGTACGCATAACTTTGTAGACCTTTTCCATTCTGTTGCTCATAAGCAGCCCGCCTCCAGATTATTTTACACCATAAATATCATAATATGCATCAATTGCAGCTTTTAACTGATCATCAATGATCACTTTACCTTTATAGGGCTTATTGTATAAATGTTCTACCACATCAGCCATGGTTACGATGGCTGTTGTCTCAAAACCATATGTTTCCTGAATCTCCTGCAGAGCAGATTTCTCACCTTTGCCGCGTTCCATACGGTCAACCGAAACCACAAGGCCAAGAACAGCGGCATCAGCCTGTGCTTTGATGATAGGCAGCGTCTCGCCGATGCTGGTACCTGCTGTAGTTACGTCCTCGATGATCACGATGCGGTCGCCGTCTGCAATGGGGCTTCCCAGTAAAATACCGGTATCGCCGTGATCCTTAACTTCCTTACGATTGGAGCAGTAACGGATATCCGCATCAAACTTCTCGCTCATAGCCATGGAAGCCGCCACGCTCAGCGGAATCCCCTTGTAAGCAGGTCCGAACAGAATATCAAAATCTGTACCAAACTTATCAGCAATCGCTCTGGCATAATACTCACCCAGCTTACGCAGCTGTGCACCGGTTCTGTAAAAACCGGTATTAATAAAGAAAGGAGTCTTTCTGCCGCTCTTGGTCACGAAATCACCAAACTTCAATACATTGCAATCTACCATAAACTCAATAAACTCAGCCTTATATGCTTCCATTCGTAAAGAACCTCCATAAACCCTTCCATCTGACAGAGGAAGAACAAAATTTTTATTCATTCTAACATGTTTCAGGTGTATTTTCAAGGGTAAGTGTTCGGACTTCGCCCGCTCCCCGCCGTGTTCACCCCTTTGATTCCGGCAGAGCGAAAGCCATACACATCAAATAAGCAGGGATACAGGTCCTGTAAGGGACCACCAGGCACTTGCTGTGCCCCGGTCCCGGAAGGACTTCGTATCCCTGCTTATTTGCCTCTCAGGAATCAAACCCTGCCGGAAAGCAGAAAGGTCCCTATACCCGGATCTTCCCTGCTGCTTTCAGCCGTGACATGGCTCTGGCCAAAGATGCACTGGTATGATAGTACTCCTGAATGCTCTGTTTCTGTCTCAGCTGCTCCTGTGCCCGTTCTTTTGCTTCCCGGGCTCTGGCAACATCAATTTCCTCAGGCCGCTCCGCAGTTTCCACCAGAAGCGTCACCCGGTTGTTGAAGATCTGTACGAATCCTTTGCCCACCACGGCCTCCTGCCACGCTGCAGCGCCTGCCGGCCGGAAACGCATCTGACCTTCCTCCACAGCGATAAGCATGGCTTCATGATGAGCCAGAATTTCTTTCTGTCCGTCGTAAGCTGGTATGATCATGGATTCACAGCGGCCGCTGTAAAAAACACGGTCGGCTGCAATAATGTGCAGATCATACCCGGAAAGTCCGCCGGAGCCCTTTTTTTCTTCGCCGGAACTCATACGCCTGCTCCTTCCGCTGACTGTTTCATGGCCTCTGCTGCTTTTTTCACATCCTCAATCGTTCCCACATTGAAAAATGCATTTTCCGGATATTCATCCATTTCACCGTCGATGATTGCTTTGAAACCGCGGATGGTTTCTTTTAAGGGTACGTAGACGCCTTTGATACCGGTGAAGTTTTCAGCCACATAGAAGGGCTGTGAAAGGAATTTCTGAATCTTTCGTGCACGAAATACTGTGGTTTTATCCTCGTCGGACAGTTCCTCCATACCAAGAATAGCAATGATGTCCTGCAGTTCTTTGTATTTCTGGAGAATTTCCTGAACTTTTCTCGCTGTTTCATAATGCTCTTCTCCCACCACGTCAGCTTCCAGAATCCGGGATGAGGATTCCAGCGGATCCACAGCGGGATAGATGCCCTGTTCCACGATTTTTCTGGAAAGGACGGTGGTTGCATCCAGATGGGCAAATGTAGTTGCCGGTGCGGGGTCCGTCAGGTCATCCGCAGGGACATAAACTGCCTGTACCGATGTGACAGAGCCGTTTTTCGTAGATGCGATCCGTTCCTGAAGCTCTCCCATTTCCGTTGCAAGGGTGGGCTGGTAGCCTACGGCAGAGGGCATTCGTCCCAGCAGTGCCGATACTTCCGAGCCGGCCTGAGTAAAGCGGAAAATATTGTCGATAAACAGCAACACGTTCTGATGTTTTTCATCCCGGAAATATTCCGCCATGGTCAGTCCCGTTTCCGCCACGCGCATTCTGGCTCCCGGCGGCTCATTCATCTGTCCGAAGACCAGCGCTGTTTTTTCCAGTACACCGGAGCTTTTCATTTCACTCCACAGATCATTCCCTTCACGGGAACGTTCGCCCACACCGGTGAAAATGGAATATCCGCCGTGTTCCGTAGCGATATTGCGGATCAGTTCCTGTATCAGCACGGTTTTACCCACACCGGCACCGCCGAACAGTCCAATCTTGCCGCCTTTTGCATAAGGTGCCAGCAAATCGATGACCTTGATGCCCGTTTCCAGAATCTCTACAGCAGGATTCTGTTCTTCAAAGGATGGCGGATCTCTGTGAATCACCCATTTGGGCGAATTCTCCAGCGATTTTCCGCCATCCAGCGTCTCACCCAGTACATTGAACAGCCGTCCCAGAGTTTCCTCCCCCACGGGAACCTGAATCGGCGCACCCGTGGCGGTGACCTCCATGTCCCGGTGCAGCCCCTCGCTGGAGGCCAGCATAATGCACCGCACTGTATTATTTCCTGTATGCTGCGCAACTTCCATTACGCATTTTTTATTGCCATTCATCACCTCAAGGGCATCCCTGATACAGGGAAGGTCGCTGTCGGCAAATTCCACATCCACAACAGGACCCATAATCTGAACGATTTTTCCTGTCTTCATTCTGATTCCCTCCTATTTCTTTTTCTTCTTCTGCGCTCTGGCTCCGCCGATCACCTCGGTAATTTCCTGAGTAATCGCTGCCTGACGTGCCCGGTTGTACCTCACATCCAGCTCGTGAAGAATTTTTGATGCGCTGTCTGTGGCTGCTTCCATGGCCATCAGTCTGGAGTTCTGCTCACAGGAATAGGACTCCACCAGTGCGCCGTATACAAAGCCCACCAGATATTCCGGTACGATCCGGTTCATGACCGCTTCCGGAGAAGGTTTCAGCGCCAGCTCTTCCATGGGAATATTAATGGGCAGCTTCATACTGTTGAAGTCAGTCCGCTTCAGCGGCAGAAGCTGCTCCAGCTGTGCTTCCGTTTTCATGGAATTGATCATTTTTGTATATATAATATAAACTTCATCTACTTCATGATTCAGATAATCCTCCAGAATATTCTCGGCTATCTTTCTGGCTCTGTTCAGAGACGGATTCTGAACCGTATAATGAAACTGTCTGTCAATCGGTATTTTCTGCTGTTCAAAGTAATGGCGTCCCAGCTCTCCCAGCACGTACAGCCTGGTATTTTCTTCCTTTTTCAGCTGCTCATGAGCCAGTTTTATAACGTTGTGGTTGTAGGCGCCTGCCATTCCCTTGTCCGCTGTAACCACAATATAGGCTTTCGTCCGATTTCCCGGCTCTTCTTCCTGCGCAAAATAGGGAGAATGCATTTCGGGAAGATGTCTCAGAATCCGGCTCATGGTGGACTGCAGCGTGTAGAAATACGGTTCCGTATCCTGCAGGGATTTTTTTGCTTTTTTCAGCTTGGAGGAGGAAATCATGTACATGGCACTGGTGATTTTCATGGTATCCTGTATGCTTTTCATCCGGTCTTTAATCTCTTTGGCACTTTCCATAACCGCATGCCTCCTTCTGCATTACTGTTTCCTGTACTCCTCTGCCGCAGCAGAAATCCGCTCCATCAGTTTTTCGGTCAGTACCTTCTGTTCATCGATTTCCTGGCCGATTTCGGGATGCTGAAGATCGAAATACGCAAGCAGTTCCATCTGATCTTTCTTTACATTCCGGGTTTCCACCTGATCGAATACTCCCCGATTGGCCAGATACAGGGTAATAACCTGTTCATGAAGCGAAAGCGGACGGCAAAGAGGCTGTTTCAGCAGCTCCATAATGGCATTGCCATGCTTTAACTGCTTTTTCGTACTTTCATCCAGATCAGATGCAAACTGGGTAAATACTTCCATTTCACGGAACTGAGCCAGATCGATACGAATGCTTCCTGAGGCCTTTTTCATGGCTTTTGTCTGGGCGGCACCGCCTACACGGGATACGGACAGACCCACATTGACGGCAGGCCGCATACCGGAGAAAAACAGGTTGCTTTCCAGAAAAATCTGTCCGTCCGTGATGGAAATCACATTGGTCGGAATATACGCCGATACATCACCAGCCTGCGTTTCGATGATGGGCAGAGCAGTGATGGAACCGCCTCCCAGCTCATCGCAAAGCCTGCTGGAGCGCTCCAGCAGTCTGGAATGAAGATAAAAAACATCACCGGGATATGCTTCACGCCCCGGGGACCGTTCCAGCAGCAGGGAAATGGCACGGTAAGCCACTGCATGCTTGCTCAGATCATCATAGACGATCAGCACATCCTTTCCTTTATACATGAAATATTCTGCCAGTGCCGTTCCCGCATAAGGGGCAATATACTGAAGAGACGACGGATCACTGGCTGTAGAGGACAGAACAACAGAATAGTCCATGGCGCCGTGTTTTTCCAGTGTGGATACGATTTTGGCCACGCTGGAGGCCTTCTGTCCGATGGCCACATAGATGCAGATCACATCTTTTCCCTTCTGATTGATGATTGTATCGGTGGCAATGGATGTTTTGCCCGTCTGCCGGTCTCCGATGATCAGTTCTCTCTGACCTCTGCCGATGGGAAACATGGAATCAATAGCCAGAATTCCTGTTTCCATAGGTGTCGTTACCGGCTTTCTGTCCACGATGCCCGGCGCTTCTTCCTCCACAGGCCGGTAGCCGTCCGCCGGAATTTCTCCCTTTCCGTCGATGGGCTCTCCCAGAGCATTGATAACTCTGCCGATAAAGCCGTCTCCCACGGGGATTCCGGCTTTTTTCCCGGATCTGCGGACTTTTGTTCCTTCTTTGATGCCGGTATCTTTTCCGAACAGAATACATCCGATCTCGTTTCTCCGGATATCCTGCACCATACCTTTGATGCCGTTGTCAAACACAACGATTTCTCCATACATGGCGTGATCGATTCCGTAGATCGTAGCAATACCGTCACCTACCCATATGACCTGACCCGTATCGGAGCCTTCATCGCTCCAGTTATAATTGTCAATTTCACTTTTTATTATTGATATAATATCCGCTGCGCTGATTGCACTCACGGTAATCACCTCTCTGTCAAAACTCTTCTAAGCTGGCGGATCCGTCCTTCCAGACTCCAGTCGTATTCCTCATGTCCCAGATTAATAACCGCACCTCCCAGAATATCAGGTTCGATGCGGATTTCAAACACAAACCGGCTGTCTGCATATTTTTTCCGGAGAAATTCCCTGATCCGGTCCAGCTGCTGTTCATCGGGCTCTTTTGCAAAGGTACAGCAGACCCGCCTGATATGGCGTGCTTCATCCCACTTTTCATAATAGGCCCGGTAAATCTCATCAATTTCACTGATTTCGCCGTGAGCGCACATCACCTGAAGAAAACGGATCAGCTTCTCCGGGCTGCCTGTTTTCGAGAAAATTTTCTCAATCACAACATGCTTTTTTTTCGACGAAACGACCGGGCTTTTGAGAATGTCCGTCAGCTCCGGCACCAGATGCAGTGTCTTCTGTGACTCCTCAACCTGCCCCCGGTCGATTCCCAGCACATAAAGCACTGTTCCATTATTCCTTGCTTCCTGCGTCATGAACATCACCTGTCAATATAATTTTCCGGGCGGCTGTCATTGCCAGATCCGCAATCTGGGATTTCAGCTCCTGTTTTGCCTTTTCCTGCTGGGATTCAATATCCTTTCTGGCCTGATCCAGCATTTTCATGGACTCTTTTCTGGTTTCTTCCATGGCCTGACTGTGCTCTTTGTCCGCCCGTGCTCTGGCGGATGTAATGATCTCATCTGCCTGCGCATGGGCGGTTTCCAGCTGCTTTGTGTACGCTTCCTTCATGGCCTGTGCCTGATTTTTCGCGTTTTCCGCCTCATCAAACTGTTGACGGATCATGGATTCCCGCTTTTCAATCACGCCCATAACCGGCTTCAGCAGAAACTTTTTCATGGCGAGAAACAGAACCAGCACATTGAACACGGTCCAGAATAAAGTCCAGGGCTCCAAACTTAACATAAGTACCACCTGTCCTTCTGCGTTTCTTTTACTTTCATCTCCTGCTTTTCATGACCTTTCCGATCAGATCCGCATAATTATTTTAAGAAAAGGATGATCAGAAGGGCGATTACAAAACCGTAAATGGCGGTTGCTTCTGCCAGCGCACATCCAAGAAGAAGAGATTTGCTGATCTTGCTTTCTGCTTCCGGCTGTCTTGCAATGGCATCCACTGCTGCGGATGTGGCCTTTCCGATGCCAAGACCTGCTCCGATACCTGTTAATACGGCAATACCTGCTCCGATTGCTACTAATAATGTTGATGTCATAATTCATTTCCTCCCGTCTTTTCGCCGGATTCTTCTGTTTTATACTTTGCTTTCACATTGTTTTGCCTTTCATATAAAACCCCGGCTGTTATCATCCGGCAGCTGCTTTTCGATTCTGCGGCCTTCGCTTTATTCTGCTGCTTCCTTTATGAACAGTGCAGTCAGGAATACGAATACGTATGCCTGGATCAGGCCGTCAAAGATATCAAAATAGCAGCTGAATACGGCCGGCAGCACCTGAGGCACTACCATTTTCAATAATTCCATAATTACAAAGGATCCAAGTACATTTCCAAACAGACGCATACACAGCGAAAGCGGCTTGATAAAAATTTCCAGAATATTGATGGGCAGTACCACCGGCATGGGCTGTGCAAAACTCTTCAGCCATCCCTTTGTGCCTTTCCTCCGGATTCCCGCTGCTTCAATGAGTATGATACTCATGACGGCCAGCGCGCCTGTAACATTGATGTCCTTGGTGGGTGGTTTAAAACCAAGTATTCCGATCAGGTTGGCAATTCCGATGTATACGGCAACCGTGGTCAGATACGGAATATAATCTTTTCCGCAGGGACCCATTACGTCGTCGAAGAAATGGTAAATCCCACTGACAGCACTTTCCAGAAGCAGCTGCCCTTTTCCCGGGTTTTCCACACTCAGGTTCCGTACAAAAAACCTGCACAGCAGAATAACCGCTGCCATAATGATCCATGTGACCGCCACGGCTTCTGAAACCGGAATACCTCCAAGAACCGGAATCGTGAATACTGTTTGGCAGTTCAGCTCTTCCATCAGCTTTTCCACCAGAGCATCCATCTGCTTCACCTCCTTGATTTTTATTCCGCAACTATCATATTTCAAATAAAAACTGCTGTAAAATACCTTTTTTATATACCTGATATGTCAGAAATATATGGCAATTCCGTATTTTCAGAAAAAAAAATCCAGGATTTTTCTGTTGAAATTTACACTACAGGCTGACACATATCATCTGTTTTTGCCGGTTTTCTGACAATTTTGTGACAGGTTTTCAAACTTTTTTATTCTTTACTTGTCGTTTTGGAATGTGTATAATACCAGCATCATCACAGGTCTTTTTCCGTGTGATACCGGCCTGACAGGAGGACATGAGACATGGATATTACTTACGATTATTACAGAATTTTCTATTACGTAGCCAGATACAGCAGCTTCACCAGAGCAGCTGACATTCTGTTGAACAGCCAGCCCAACATTACCCGTTCTATGAACAATCTGGAAAAGCAGCTGGGATGCAGCCTTTTTATCCGCTCCAACCGGGGTATCACGCTGACTGCGGAGGGTAAGAAGCTGTACAAACACGTTTCCATTGCCTTTGAGCAGCTTAATGCTGCAGAACTGGAGCTTTCGAACACCACTCTGGAAAATGGAATCGTTACCGTCAGTGCCAGCGAAACCGCACTGCACGGAATTCTGCTGCCGGTATTATCGGAATTTCAAAGTCTGTATCCCGGCGTGCGAATCCGCATCACCAACGAATCGACTCCGCAGGCTGTTCAGACAATAAAAAACGGCCTTGCCGACTTCGCCGTTGTTACAACTCCGGCGGATGTCAAAAGACCGTTAAAAGAAACAAAATTAAAGGATTTTGAAGAGATTCTGGTCTGCGGAAAGCAGTATGCTTTTCTGTCGAAAAGAACGAACCATCTGGAGGATCTCCAGAATTTCCCGTTTATCTGCCTTGGCAAAAACACAAAAACCTATGAATTTTTCTCTGATTTTTATATGAAACAGGGACTGCTGTTCAAGCCTGATATCGAAGCAGCCACCGCAGACCAGATTATCCCCATGGTCATCCACAACCTGGGGATCGGCTTCGTTCCTGCCCCCCTGATAGAACCGGAGCGAGGAAAGAAAGAGCTCTTTGTCATCCCTTTGGCCGAAAAAGTACCGACACGCTCCATCTGCCTCGTGGAAAATACCAGCCATCCTCTGAGTACTGCAGCCGACCGGCTCAAAGCCATGCTCAGCGCACCGCTCCAATCAGCTCACTGATATCGGCAATACCATTGTCATCCAGATACCGCTCGATTCCCGCTGCAATTTCTTCTGTAGCCCGGGGATTATTGAAATTGGCGGTTCCCACGGAGATGCCGGTTGCTCCGGCCAGAATGAATTCGATGGCATCTTCCCATGTAGCAATACCGCCCATCCCGATAATGGGAACCTTAACTGCCTGAGCCACCTGGTAAACCATGCGGACTGCCACCGGCTTGATGGCGGGACCTGACAGACCGCCCGTCTTATTGGCCAGGGCAAAACACCTTCTCTGAATATCGATCTTCATGCCGGTAAGAGTATTGATCAGGGAAATCACATCGGCGCCGCCGGCTTCCACTGCCCTTGCCATCTCGGTGATATCGGTTACATTGGGACTCAGTTTCATGATAATGGGCTGTTTTGCCTTTTCCTTCACTGCTTTTGTAATGGCATATGCCGCCTCTGCCTTCTGTCCGAAAGCGATACCGCCTTCCTTTACATTGGGGCAGGAAATATTGATCTCCAGCATATCCACCGGCTGTTCTCCCAGCCGTTCCACCACTTCCAGATAATCTTCGGTAGATTTTCCGCATACATTGACAATGATCTTTGTATCATATTTTTTCAGAAAAGGGATATCCCGTTCACAGAACAGGTCAATACCCGGATTCTGCAGACCGATGGCATTGATCATGCCGCTGGCGGTCTCCGCAATACGGGGTGTGGGGTTGCCGGGCCAGGGTACGTTGGCAACACCCTTGGTCACTACAGCTCCCAGTTTATTCAGATCCACAAACTCCGCAAATTCCGCGCCGGAACCGAAAGTTCCTGAAGCGGTCATTACGGGATTTTTCAGGGTAACTCCTGAAAGATTAACGGATGTATTGGCCATCAGATTTCCACCTCCTGCGCATTGAATACGGGACCTTCCTTGCAGATCCGTTTATTATTAACATTAGTGTGAGCATCCTTCTCTTTTGATTTGCACACACAGGCCAGGCAGGCTCCGATACCGCAGGCCATCTTCTCCTCCAGAGAGATCCACGCTTCCATGCCGTTTTCTTCCGCATAGGCCTTCAGAGCCCGCAGCATGGGCATGGGACCGCAGGCATACAGCACATCAGCCTGTATTCCACCGGCCTTCATGGCATCGATTACATTGCCCTTCGTACCGAAGCTGCCGTCTTCCGTAGCAATATAGACCGCATCGACAGCCTCCTCAAACTGTTCCTTTAAAAACATCTGGCTGTTCCGGTAACCCATAACCGCAATCTTTTTACCGGGCAGCTGTTTGGAAAGCTCCAGCATGGGAGGCACACCGATTCCGCCGCCGACAACAACCGCTGTTCCCTCCCGGTCCAGCGGAAAACCGTTGCCCAGAGGTCCGGCGATTTCAATATCCATACCTGCTTTATAAGAAGCAAATTCAGCCGTTCCTTTTCCCACAATGCGGTATACGATCCGCAGCTGATTCTCTTCAATCTCGCAGATACTGATGGGACGGGGCAGCATGCGGGAGCCGTCCTTACAGTATACAGATATAAACTGGCCGGGCTTTGCCTCGCCCGCTATACGGTCGGTGCGGATCCACATGCTGCAGATCCCGTCCGCCAGTGTTTCCTGAGAAACCACACTGGCTGTTTCCTTATATGTTGACATGTTCATGTCCTCCTCTTATCAGTCGTTAAATACCACTTTTCCATCACAGATGGTGTATTTTACCCGTCCGGTCAGTTCTCTTCCGGCAAACGGTGTATTTCTGCCTTTGGAAGCAAATTCTTCCGGATCAACGATCCATTTTTCCTTCAGGTCAACGATGGCGATATCAGCACATTTTCCTTCGGAAATATCACCTTTGGGAATGCCGATGACCTTTGCGGGCTCCAGCGACATGTGTGCTGCCAGCTCCATGGGTGTCAGATAATCGCCCTCAACCAGCTCTGTAACGGAAAGTCCGAAGGCTGTCTCCAGACCCACAATGCCGAAAGCTGCCTTTTTCATGGAGCAGTTCTTCTCCTCAGCGGAATGAGGCGCATGGTCCGTGGAAATACAGGTCATGATGCCCGCCTTGATACCATCTTTCAGCGCCTGCATATCATCCTTCCCGCGCAGGGGAGGATTCATCTTGAACCGGCCGTGATCCTCTGTAATATCCTCCTCGCTCATGGCAAAATGGTGAGGGCAGACCTCGGCGCTGACAGGCAGACCTTTGGCTCTTGCCTGTTCCACCATGGGAACGCTGTACTTCGTAGAGCAGTGGCACAGATGCAGTCTGGCTCCGGTTTCCTCCGCCAGCAGAATATCGCGAACAGCAATGATATCTTCCACCGCATTGGTAATCCCGGGAAGTCCCAGCTCCTCTGCTTTTTTACCGGCATTCATCACACCGCCCCGTACCAGACGGATATCCTCACAATGGGCAAATACGGGAATTCCGGCCTCTGCTGCCCGTTTCATGCCTTCCGCATAAATGGCACTGTCCATAACCGACTTTCCATCTTCGCTGATGGCAACAGCGCCGGCTGCCTTCATACCGGCCACATCGGTCACTTCTTTTCCTTCCATTCCCAGTGTCACCGCACCTACGGGAAGCACATGGACCACCGCCTCCGTCTGAGCACGCTTCACAACTTCCGCCACTTTTTCCGGTGTATCCGTCACCGGTTTCGTATTGGGCATGGGGCAGATGGACGTAAAACCGCCCCGGGCAGCCGCCATGCTGCCGGTAGCCAGCGTTTCCTTGTAAGTCAGCCCGGGATCCCGCAGATGTACGTGCAGATCGATAAAACCGGGCATTACGTACAGCCCCTCCGCATCGATCAGCTGCGCATCAGCCGCTTCTATCGGCTCTTCGGAAATCTGTTTGACCAGACCGTCTTCCACCAGAATATCCGCTTTCCGGTCAAAGCCGTCCGCCGGATTCAAAACATGTCCGTTTTTAATCAGTAATTTCATATCGGTTCCTCTCATGATTCATTCAGTATTTATAAACTCCCTTATCCCATAAAAATACGCACCAGAAGTTCTTTCCAGAAGGTATAGGGGTGATAGCGCATGGGCAGATCCATCCAGCAGTATTTTTTCACAATACTCTTCGTATGGGAAAATGTCTCAAAGCTGTATCTGCCATGGTAGCTTCCCATGCCGCTGCCGCCAACACCTCCGAATCCCATGCGGGAGGTGGCCAGATGAATGATGGTGTCATTGATGCATCCGCCGCCGAAGGAAACATTTTTCAGAATCCGTTTTTCTGTTTTCCGGTTTTTCGTAAACAGATACAGAGCAAGAGGTTTGGGCCTTTCGCCTATAAATGCTTCCACATTGGAAAGATAGCGGTAGGTCAGCACCGGCAGTACGGGACCGAAAATCTCCTCCTGCATCACAGGAGAATCGGCGGTCACATCGGTTAACACAGTGGGTGCGATCTTCAGACTGTTTCTGTCTCCCTTTCCGCCCACAGCTGCTTTTTCTCCTTCCAGGAGCCCCATAATACGGTCATAATGCTTCTCATTGATGATCTTCGGATAATCCGGGTTCTTCAGAGGATGCTCTCCCAGCATGACTGAAATATAGAATTTCAGATATTTAACCAGTTCATCCTTTACGGATTCATGAACCAGGATATAATCGGGAGCCACACAGGTCTGCCCCGCATTGAGATATTTGCCGAAAACAATCCGTTTGGCTGCCAGACGGATATTGGCCGTCTGATCCACTATGCAGGGGCTTTTTCCGCCCAGCTCCAGGGTCACGGGCGTCAGATGGGCGGAAGCTTTTTCCAGCACCAGCTGTCCCACCTTCACACCGCCTGTGAAAAAGATGTAATCGAACTTCTGATCCAGCAGCTCCTGATTTTCAGCCCGGCCGCCTTCCACCACTTCCACCAGTCCTGCCGGAAGGGCTTCCCGGATGATTTTTGCAATCACCGCAGAAACATTGGGTGAATAAGCGGAAGGCTTGGCAACGACACAGTTTCCCGCCGCAATGGCACCTGCCAGCGGCTCCATCAGAAGCATAAACGGATAATTCCAGGGAGCCATCACCAGTACCACGCCGTAGGGTTCCTTCACTTCAAAACTGCGTCCGTGAAACTGAGCCAGGGGTGTCAGCACCGGTTTTTCCCGCATCCAGCCGGCCAGATGCTTTTTCAGATAAGAAATCTCACTGAGCACCATGCCGGTTTCCGTCATGTAGCTTTCCATCCGGGATTTGTTCAGATCCTTTTTCAGAGCATCATTCAGTTCCTTTTCGTGAAACCGTATACTGTTCTCCAGCTCCGTCAGCGCACGGATGCGGAACGCATAGCTTTTCGTCTTGCCTGCAGCAAAATATTTCCGCTGACGATTTACAATTTTTTCAATTTCCGTCATATACTGTACCTCAACTGCAGCAGTCCGCCACATACGGACTGCCTGAATATTTAATACGCTTTTTCCAGAATCTTCAGAACATCCTGTTTATCCGCAGATACAGGATTTACGATCATGGAACCGTCATCCACCGCCAGCTGAGCAATCCGGTCAAAATCGGCACGGGTAACGCCGACTTCCCGCAGTTTCTCCGGCAGATAGCAGATTCTGTGGAGCCTCCGTTTCATGATCATAATGGTTCGGATAGCCTCTTTTCCGCGTTTTTCCTCCGGCGTTGCCGCATATACATCCGGTCCGGCCAGATAAACCAGCATCTCTGCATAAAGGGGGTTCAGCTTCGGATACTGGTACATCATGACATAGGGGAGCAGAATCGTCATGGCATGTCCATGGGGTACCATGCACACGGAACCCAGAGCATGTCCGATGGCATGCACCAGTCCCACCATGGAATTGGAAAATGCAGCTCCGGCCAGCATGGATGCGTTGGCCATGGCAAGCCGCGCTTTATCGTCGCTGCCGTTTCGTACCGCTTTGATCAGGTTCTCCCGGATCAGATTCATGGCTGCGGCTGCATAGGCATCACTGACCGGATTTTTCTGCATGCAGGTGAAGGCTTCCACCGCATGGCAGAGAGCATCAATACCGGTGGCAGCCGTAATCAGAGGAGGAAGCGTAATCGTTGTCCGGGGATCCAGCACCGCCAGATCGGGCTGCAGCTCATAGGAAATGTACTCCAGCTTCTGCCTGCGCAGTTCATCCCGGATCACTGCCACCAGCGTCGATTCCGATCCGGTTCCGGAGGTGGTGGGAATGGCTGCAAAGGGAATCCGACGGCCTCTGCAGATGCACTCACAACCTGCCAGCTGGCGGATGTCCTTCACATTGAGAGACAGGACCATCTTCGCACCCTTTGCCGTATCGATAACAGAACCGCCTCCCACAGCAACCAGCGCATCACACCCTTTTTCATGATAAAACACAGCAATCTTATTGACAACATCCAGAGAAGAATCCCTGGGAATATCTGTATAGACCGCTGCCCATTTCATACCGTTGTTTTCCACAGCGTCTGTCACCTGACGGACGATTCCTGCTGCCACCAGCCCTTCATCCGAAAGCAGCAGCGGTTTTTTCACACCCAGCTGCCTCAGCTCGGCAGCCAGATTTTCCAGACTGTACCGTCCGGAAACAATCTTCGTATTATGCTGAAATTCGTAATAATCCGGAAACATATTCATCCACTCTTTCTATCTTATCTACCTTATATATCCTATATACTTAATCAGTCCGCAGACTTCCGAACGTTACAGTACAGTCCGGTATGCGCCTGTAAACATCCCCAGAAGAATACGCAGATATACATACATCATGGGAACCTGTCGTTTTTCCTGTTTTTTCAGGATTCTGTCCGTCATGATCTTCGGGAACAGATACAGCTCGGCCCTGTCCACCACTCTGGCAAAGGACATAGCATGTCCGATGTCGCCTGACAGAGCAAATGCATGGCGGGCATAGGCATCCGACACACTGATCTGACCGGTTACCACCTGAAACGCCTGATCCGCGCTTTTAAAAATAAAACACACATCCGCCTGACGGTGACTGCAGGGATTGATCCTGCAGATTCCGTTTCCGGTTTTCATGAAATACAGATCCGGGCCGCCGGCACTGCATTTCAATCCATATACCCGTCCCAGACGCCAGCCGGAAATCTCTTCCCGCACCCCGGTGTCAAGGCGGTACAGCTGATAAATTCCTGCATACAATACATACAAAATAACTGACTCAACCAGAATTTTCCCCCGGCGGCACAGCCGGTACACCGGGTCATGCTTCAGAATCCGGTTTTTCCCAAGCAGCAATTCTCTCATCGCATGCACGCTCCTTTCCTGTTCAGCTGACTTTCTCAGCCTTTTTTATTAACTGTTCTTTCTCAGCCTTTTTTTATTAACTGTTCTTTTTCAGCCGTTCTTAACAAACTGGTGTTTGTTCTGCGGGCACATCCTTTTACAGGGAAATACTTCGCTGACTTACTCCAGAAACTTTTCAAAACAGTAATTACTCAGATCCAGCCCTCTGTCGGTCAGAAAAAGCCGGTCTCCTTCCTGTCCCATCAGCCCGTCATGCTTCAGCTCCCGGACCACATCCCCATATACCTGATCAAAAGTGCAGGAAAAACGATACTCAAACTCTGAAACGCGGATTCCCCGGGTGAGGCGCAGACCGAGGAACATGAATTCCTCCATGCGGTCCCGTTCTGTCAGACGTTCTTCCTCTTCAGGAGCAGCCGGACTCTCCTTAAGATACCGCTCCAGACTGCTTTCATTCCTTGTACGGAACCAGCCGTCAGGCCTTTTTACCAGCGATGAAGCTCCCAGGCCACAGCCGTAATAGGGAATCCCGGTCCAGTAGGAAGAATTATGCCGGCTTTCATATCCCGGTCTGGCGTAATTGGAGATTTCATACCGCAGGTAGCCGGCTTTTTCCAGAATATCTTTCGTATCCTCGTACATCAGCCGGTCCAGCTCTTCATTCTCCTCCGACCATCCGGTTCCGTACCTGTCGTAAAACGGCGTTCCCTCCTCAATAATCAGACTGTAGGCCGAAATATGCTCCGGTTCCAGAGAAACAGCCGTATCAAGAGATTGTCTCCAGTTTTCAGCTGTCTGCCCCGGCAGTCCCGACATCAGATCGATGCTGATGTTGTCAAATCCTGCCCGGCGCGCCATTTCATAGGTTTTTATGAAATCTTCGCAGGTATGAATACGGCCCAGAAGCTTCAGCTCCTCTTCCCGAAAAGACTGACAGCCGATGCTTAAACGGTTGATCCCCGCAGCCCGGTAACAATCCATTTTTTCAGGAGTGACGGTACCCGGATTCATCTCCAGCGTGATCTCGGCATCAGGCCGTATGGTTCCGAAGCGGCGAAGTGTATCCATCAGCCGTATAATCTGCTGCCCCGGAAGAATAGAGGGAGTCCCTCCTCCGAAATAAATAGTGGATACTGCCGTCTCATCCTGCGTCATCTTCTCTGCTGTCTGCCTCAGTTCCCGGTTAAGGCAGTCTGTATATGCCTCCCGCACCTTTTCGTCCGCAGGCGCCGACAGAAAATCGCAGTAGGCACATTTGCGGACACAGAAGGGAATATGAATATAAATCCCGGCACATTGTGCATGCGCCGGGAACCTGTCTGTTCTCATATCAGTTGTCATCCAGTATCAGTTGTCATCCAGCTTCAGCACACTCATAAAGGCTTTCTGAGGGATTTCCACATTACCTACCTGACGCATACGCTTTTTGCCTTCCTTCTGTTTTTCCAGCAGCTTCCGCTTACGGCTGATATCACCGCCATAACACTTGGCAAGCACATCCTTGCGCATGGCTTTTACGGTTTCACGGGCAATGATCTTTGTACCGATTGCAGCCTGAATGGGGATTTCAAACAGATGGCGCGGAATCTCCTCCTTCAGCTTCTCGCACATGCGGCGTCCTCTTTCATAGGCAGTAGAGGCATGTACGATGAAAGACAGCGCATCTACTTCTTCTTTATTGATAAGGATATCGAGTTTCACCAGATCGGCCTGCTCATATCCCTTGATCTCATAATCGAAGGAAGCATAGCCTCTGGAACGGGATTTCAACGCATCAAAGAAATCATAGATAATCTCATTGAGCGGCAGTTCGTAATGCAGCACCGCACGGGTATCCTCCAGATACCGGGTGTCAATATAAACACCCCGCCGCTCCTGACACAGGGTCATGATTGCTCCGATATAATCCGTAGTCACCATGATCTCCGCGCTGACCACCGGTTCTTCCATGTAATCGATCCCGGAAGGATCAGGCATATTGGATGGATTGGTCAGTTCGATCATGGTACCGTCCGTTTTATGGATACGATAAACAACACCGGGCGCTGTAGTAACCAGATCCAGATTGTACTCCCTCTCCAGACGTTCCTGAATGATCTCCAGATGCAGAAGGCCCAGAAAACCGCAGCGGAAGCCGAAGCCCAGGGCAATGGATGTCTCCGGTTCAAAAAACAGGGAGGCATCATTGAGCTGAAGCTTCTCCAGCGCATCCCGCAGATCGTTGTAGCGGGCACCGTCTGCAGGATAGATTCCGCAGTATACCATGGAAGTAACTTTTTTATAACCCGGCAGCGGTTCCGCACAGGGACGTTCGCTGCTGGTAACGGTATCACCCACCCGGGTATCTTTAACATTCTTGATACTTGCAGTGATGTAACCAACCATACCGGCACTCAGTTCATCACAGGGTATGAACTGACCGGCACCGAACCAGCCCACCTCCACGGTTTCAAACTCCGCTCCCGTTGCCATCATACGGATAGGCGTGCCCTTTTTCACGCTTCCTTCCATAATGCGGCAGAAAACGATAACACCTTTATACGGATCATAAAGGGAATCAAAAATCAGTGCCTGAAGAGGCGCTTCGGGATCTCCATGGGGAGCCGGAATATTGTGAACAATTGCCTCCAGAACATCTTCGATATTGATCCCTGCTTTGGCGGAAATCCGCGGCGCATCCTGGGCCTCGATTCCGATCACATCCTCGATCTCGTCCGCCACGCGCTGCGGATCGGCGCTGGGCAGATCGATCTTGTTGATAACCGGGAAAACCTCCAGATCGTGATCCAGAGCCAGATACACATTGGCCAGGGTCTGAGCCTCGATTCCCTGGGCGGCATCCACCACAAGGATTGCTCCGTCGCATGCCGCCAGACTTCTGGAAACTTCATAATTGAAATCCACATGTCCGGGTGTATCAATTAAGTTGAAAATATATTCTTCCCCGTCCTTCGCCTTGTAAATGGTACGGACAGCCTGGGATTTAATGGTAATACCACGTTCCCTTTCCAGATCCATGTTGTCCAGCACCTGATTCTGCATCTCTCTGCTGGTCAACAGACCGGTCTTCTCAATAATCCGGTCGGCCAGAGTGGACTTGCCATGGTCAATATGGGCAATAATGCTGAAATTACGTATTTTACTCTGATCAACAGCCATTTTTGTACCTCCTGATTCAGTCGCAAACAAGTATATCATAGAAAAGCCGGGCACCGCAAGCAGTATTTGAAGGCAGAAATTTATTCTCTCCCCACCGGAAACCTGAACAGCACTCCCCGCTACTGCAGGACACGGTGCAGGATTTCAGCCAGTGGCTCCATGGCATTGATTTCTTCCTGCAGAGTGTTGGTTTCTGCCCCGACTTCGATCAGTGTGTACCGTCCCATGAGATCCATGTTGTAGCGGTATGCTTTAAGATAATTTTTTCTTGTAAATCCAGGGTAGAGCTGTTCTGCTGCCAGTTTCATCTGCAGAGAAAATGCCAGATTGTCCGGCAGGTTGTCATTTTTTCTGGAGGTCAGCGGTCCGTTTACAGTCTGGCTCATGCCATTGAAGAACATGATCTGTGCCGTTGGTTTACCGCCTATTTCCGTTACCAGATGAGTACCAGGTGCAGAATCCCGATGCATGTCTATCACCACCTGAATCCCGGGATACTTTTCCAGAAGCTGCTGCACCTTTTCCCTTCCCCTGGAATAGGAGGAATTATAGGGAAATACCGTCGTATCGTGGTACACATTATAGCCGTATTTTTCTTCCAGAATCTCCTCCAGCACGCTTCCCACCCCTGTGATCAGCGTATCCTGATTCTCCTTGTCCGAATCTTTGAAATATTCACTGCCATGGGTATGGTAGATCAGAATCTGCGGACCTTCCGTATCCCGCTCAATGGACAGATCCTTTTTCAGGAAATTTTCCAGATCCAGCTGGGATGGATAAATCGTGGTATTCCCGTGAACCTGATAAAATTTTTCCGTTACAAACTCAAAGTCCGTCAGCTGATCCCAGCTGTAAATAAGCTGATTTCCGGCTCTTGCTGCCTGTATATACTCCGGAAAAGACATTCCGCCCTCACCCGCCTGTACAGTGGTCACTGCATCTGTTTCTTCATTTTCTGTATCTGTTTTTTCTTCTGCTTGGGTCTCTTCTGCTGTCCCGGTATTTTCTGCTACTTCAGTCGCTTCTGTTGTACCGGTATTTTCTGCTGCTTCAGTTTTCCAGGAATCATTTTCCATCTGAAGCGCATACGCCTGCTGTTCCGCCTCCAGCAGCTGTTCTTCCTCCGCTGCTTTCTGCTCCAGTGCAATCCCCGGCGAACGCCATGTCAGAAAATTCTTCAGCCTCTGCAGGCTGAAATCAACTGCCCATTCTGATATGGATGCCTTTATATGTACCCGGGCCGGAGTGCATTTCCAGCCCACTGCCATCACACACATAAAAAATAATACTGCAAGCCAGAGTGTGCTTTTCCTCATTCCCCGCATCGCCCAACCTTTCATATTACTTTATGCCTGTGAATCAGATTTCATACCCGCTAATGCCTGATTGATTGCTTCCGATAAAGTAAATGACAGCCTTTTTTCCAGCTCGTCCACATCTTTCACCGTTACATACAGCGGACGGGCCCTTTTTTCCAGAAGTTCACGGAACAGTTCATACTGCTCTTTGCGGCTCAGCTGCTCTAAAAATCCGGCTTCCCGATCCATATGCTCCTGGCGGAGCGCACTGCGGACAGCATCCACTGTCTCATAAACGATGGCCGCCGCCTCCACAACCATGGGGATACCCACGGCAATAACCGGAATTCCCAGCACCTCCCGGCTGATTTCCTGCCGGTAATTCCCGATTCCTGAGCCCGGTGCAATCCCTGTATCTGTCAGCTGAATCGTAGTCCCCAGACGGGTCACGCTGCGGGCCGCCAGAGCATCCACCACCACCAGTGCATCCGGTCTGAATTCCTCTGTTACCCCCGCCAGAATTCCGGCCGTCTCCAGACCGGTCTGCGCCATCACTCCGGGGGACATGGCGCAGACCTGAATCCCGGAAGAATTTTCTCTTTCTCCCAGATGCCGGTTCACTGCAACATGACTGACCGTATCCGGCCCCAGCGCATCAGGAGAAGCCTCCGGATTGCCAAGCCCTGCCACAAAAACCGTACGTACCCCCTTTGGAAGAAGCTCCCTGATCCAGCCTGCCGCCTCATCCACAGCCTCCCGGTGGATCCCGCCGTCATCCACCTTCAGCCCCTCCGAATAAATCGTCACAAAGCGCCCCCGTTTCCTTCCAAGCCGCCTCTCCTGTTCTTCTGTCTCAACCCGGATCTCAGTAATCTCCAGACCATTTTTCACAAACTCCCGCACAAACAGATCATCCCCGCTGCAACCATTTTTGCCGGATTCTCTGTCACCCCCGCTGCATCCATCTCTGTCTCGAAACCGTTCATCCCCTGTCATCCCCTCACCCTGCAGCACCGCTGACTCCAGCAGAAGATCACTTCTCACCCCGGCCCACAAATCCCTCAGAACATCATCCCCGGCCTCTTTACCGGAACCGGAATCCCCCCGGGCACCGGCAGCATCACCCATCGCATCATCAAACACCTCACACATAAACAAAACCTCCCAAACACATATTCAAAAACCATAATCTCCAAACCAGAACCAGCACATCCCCCGCCCGCAGCAAACAGCCATATCCACCCGTAAACCCCTTCGCCGGCAGATCAGATGATCCCCCTCCCATATACAGTTCGCCCTTCATTGCGGATATTCCGGAAAACCTGCGCGGCACCATGACAGTGATATCCTGTAAAGGGGACCGTTGACAAACGCCGGCACTTGATTTTTCAAGCGAAAGCGCCGAAAAATCTTAGTACCGCTGCGTTTGTCACAGAGCGAGAGCGCGTCCCCGCACAGGATATCACTGTCATGGTGCCTCACCACTCTCTCCAAATATCCGCCGAAGACCGAACTGTAATATTTTCTGCTCTTTTTATTAAAATATGTATTGACAAAAGAATAAGAATCCGATAAACTACATAGGTATGTTAATAAGGAGATTTCGCCGTTCGATAATTTTCTGATTGATATATTATTTTCTCATGATGGGAGGTGTCCAGATTGGCTAATATCAAATCTGCAAAGAAGAGAGTTTTAGTTAGCAGAAGAAACGCTGAAAGAAACAAAGCAATCCGTTCAGGTGTTAAGACTGCTATCAAAAAAGTAGATGCTGCTGTAGCTGCAGGCAACAAGGAAGCTGCACAGGCTGCATTAATCAATGCTACTTCTGTAATCGACAAAGCCTGCACCAAGGGTGTATACCACAAAAACAATGCATCCAGAAAGGTATCCAGACTTGCTAAAGCCGTTAACGGTATCGCTTAATTTTACAGCGAATGCGCAACATCAGTTCAGATGATGTTAAACATAAAAAAACCTGTCTATGATATGACAGGTTTTTTTATGTATTTTTTTATGTTTCGATATTATAGCAAGACAGGAAATTACTGCAAAAGCTGCACTATTTTCCTGTCTTGCTGTAAAACAGTTCTTCCAACAGCTTCCTTTACATCTTATCGGGAAGTCCGCAGGCCATAATCTCCTCACCGTCCAGATTGCGGATGGAAAAACGGCCATCTTCATACATCATATAGCTGTGCTGATTGCCGTTTTTGGGTATGGATACGGAGCCGGGATTGATGTACATGAAATCTCCGCAGTCTTCCATGGCCTGAACATGGGTGTGACCGTGAATCAGCAGATCCCCCTTTTTCAGCATAGGAAGATGCTCCTTGTTGTAGACATGCCCATGGGTGATAAAAAACATACGGCCGGCTTCAAACATCACCATATAATCGGCCAGGACCGGAAATTCCAGAACCATCTGATCCACTTCCGCTTCACAGTTGCCGCGGACGCACAGCAGTTCTTCTTTGATGCCGTTCAGCATGGCAATGACCTGCTTCGGTGCGTACTCCTCCGGAAGATCATTGCGCGGTCCGTGATACAGCAGATCACCCAGCAGAATCAGTTTTTCCGGTTTCTCCGCATCGTATCTTTCCAGAAGTTTCCTGCAGTAATATGCAGAACCGTGAATATCCGATGCAAACATTATTCTCATCTCATTATCCTCCCTGTCAGTTTTTCCTGCGGATCGCTTCTACCAGTTTCTGAACCTGTTCCTCTCTCATCGCCCATGAAGTCACAAACCGGATGATCTGATGACTGTCATCGGCAGGCTCCCAGATTTCAAAAGCAAAATCCTTCTGCAGCCGTTTGATTGTCTCATTATCCACCACCGGGAAAATCTGGTTGGAAACCGGTCTCGTCAGGAACGGAAAACCGGCTGATACACAGGCATCCTTGATCTGTTCGGCCAGTTCGTTGGCATGCTCTGCCAGCTGGAAATACAGGCGGTCCCTGAAAAGTGTCTCAAACTGCATCCCCAGTATAAATCCCTTCGCATTCAGTGCACCGTGATGTTTCATATAAAACCGGAAATCCTTCTGGATCAGACTGTTGGATATAACCACCGCTTCTCCTGCCAGCGCTCCGTTCTTTGTTCCTCCGATCGTAAATACATCTGTCAGCCAGGCCAGATCCCGCAGCGTCAGGTCGTTGGCTGAACTGGCCAGCGCCGATCCCAGTCTTGCGCCGTCAAGAAACAGAAGCAGACCGTACTCGTTGCAGACCTCACGGATGGCGGTCAGCTCCTGTTTTGTATATACGGAACCGATTTCCGTCGTATCGGAAATATATACCGCTGCAGGGTGAACCATGTGCTCTGTTGTATGGAACTGTACTGCCTCACGGATATCCTCCCGGGTCAGCTTCCCGTCCTCACCCGGCATGGACAGAACCTTGTGTCCGCAGCCTTCAATGGCACCTGTTTCATGGGTATTGATATGAGAACGTTCCGTGGCGATCACCGCATCAAAGGGGCGCAGCATGGCAGACAGAACGGTCAGATTTGCCTGAGTTCCCCCGTTCAGAAAATGGATATCCACCTCCACATTGCCGATATAGGAACGGATCAGATCGGAAGCCGCCTTACAGTGACGGTCCATACCGTATCCCTCATTCTGTTCGTAGCAATGCTCTGCCAGATTTTTAAGAATCAGCGGATGTGCACATTCGCTGTAATCGTTCATAAAACTAATCATTTATCTTCAGACTCCTTTATCCAAACTGCTTTTACTATATCTTTTCATACCCGAAAAGTCAACCTGAAACAGGTGGTCAGGCACAAAGAAGAAGTAATACTGCAGTTGATTTTTCTATGGATTGGTGATAATATTAGCGTAATTAATTGCAATTTGTGTATTAGTACAAAAGCAATGCGGAAAAGAGAGGAATTTTTATGAATACTGAATGCAGCAAAAGAAATCTGACCATGCTGATGGATTTCTATGAACTTACCATGGCAAATGGTTATTACGTAAAGGGCTTTAAAGATAAATGGGCGGTTTTTGACATGTTTTACCGGAGCAACCCCGACAACGGCGGTTTTGTAATCAGTGCCGGTCTGGAGCAGTTCATTGATTATATTGAAGATCTGAAGTTCACCGACGAGGATATCGCCTATCTCCGTTCCAGAGAGATGTTTGATGAGGGCTTTCTGGATTATCTGAAGAATTTTCATTTCCGTGGAACGATTGAAGCTGTTCCCGAAGGAACCATTGTATATCCCTACATGCCCATCGTGACCGTAACAGCACCTGTCATTGACGCACAGCTGATTGAAACCATGCTGCTTCTGACGCTGAATCATCAGTCTCTTATCGCCACCAAAGCAAACCGGATCTGCAGACAGGCGGGCAGCAGCGTGGTGATGGAATTCGGTGCCCGCCGTGCCCAGGGACCCGATGCGGCTATTCTGGGGGCAAGAGCCTGCTATATCGGCGGTGCCGGTGCTACGGCTACCGTTGCTGCCGATCAGCTTTACGGTGTGAAGGCAGTGGGAACCATGGCGCATTCCTGGGTTCAGTTTTTTGATTCCGAATATGAAGCATTTAAAGCCTATGCGGAGATTTATCCTACCGACTGCACGCTCCTTATCGATACCTACGATATCATGGACAGCGGCGTTGTCAATGCCGTACGCGTTGCCAAAGAGGTTCTGGAACCCGCCGGCCACCGTCTGAAGGGCGTCCGTATCGACAGCGGCGACCTGGCTTATTTCTCCAAGAAACTGAGGAAATATCTGGATAAAAACGGCTGTGAGGACTGCAATATCGTAGTTTCCAACAGTATTGACGAATGGCTGATCTCTTCTCTGAACCAGCAGGGTGCAAAGATTAATTCCTATGGTGTGGGTGAGCGTATGATTACGGCCAAATCCGACCCCGTATTCGGCGGTGTTTACAAACTGGCTGCTGTGCGTCAGGAAGACGGAAGCTATGTGCCCCGCATCAAGATTTCCGAGAATCCGGAAAAAATCACCAATCCCGGCAAAAAGATCCTGTGGCGTATCTATGATAACGATACCCGACACGGTTTCTGCGATGTTCTGACACTGAATGACGAAGAGATTATTGACGGTGTTCCTTTCGATGTAAAATATCCCACCAAGCCCTGGAAAGAAATTACCCTGACCAATTTCCATGCAGAAAAGCTTCAGGTAACGATTTTCGACGAAGGAAAGCTGGTTTATAAAAAGCCTTCTCTTCAGGAGATCCGGGATTATGTTCAGAAACAGCTGCGTGATTCCGTCTGGATTGAAGAACAGCGTCTGCAGAATCCGCATATTCACTATACCGATCTGTCTGTTAAGCTGTACCAGCTGAAGGAAGATCTGCTGGAGAACAATCATAAATCATGAAAATAATCACAAAGGATATTCAGAACCGTGCGTTCAGACCTGTTTATCTGCTGTCCGGTGAGGAAACCTACCTCACCAGACAGTTCTGTGACCGGCTTGCTGCTGCCATTGCCGGTGAAGATACCATCAATGTCAACCGTTTTCAGGAAAAAAATCCGGATATCAAAGAAATCATCAGCCTGGCGGATACCATGCCTTTTTTCTCCGATTCCCGCCTGATCATCATCGAAAACAGCGGTTTTTTCAAGCGGGATTCTTCGGAGCTGGCTGACTATCTGCCCCATATGCCCGAAACAACCCATATCATATTCCGTGAGGATGAAATTGACAAACGGAACCGTCTGTTTAAAAAGGTGAAGGAAGTGGGATATTTTGCGGAGATGAAGCGTCAGTCTGAAGCAGAACTGGAGCGCTGGATCCTGACGATCCTGAAAAAAGAACAGATCAACCTGACCCGCAGCACCATGGAATATTTTCTGGAAACGGTCGGTACCGATATGAATGTGATCCGCAACGAGCTGGACAAGCTGATTTCCTATCTGGGGGACAAAAAGGTTCTGGAACCGGCGGACATTGACAGAATCTGTTCCCGGCAGATTTCCGGTCAAATCTTCGAGATGATCGATGCCATGTCCTCGGGAAACCGGAAAAAAGCATTCCGTCTGTACTATGACCTGATTTCTCTGAAGGAACCGCCCATGCGCATCCTGTTTCTGATCTCCAGACAGTATCTGCAGCTGTACCAGATCAA
>JALFLM010000003.1 GCA_022774705.1 Lachnospiraceae bacterium
AACAATGCCTTTTCCCTGTTTTGCCTCCTCTCTTACTTGAAAATTCAGGTGCTCTTTATCGTCGGAAATATATTTCTTTCCGTTTGCACTTCCTTCAAAATCAGCCACCTTGCTAAAATCATCGCCGCACTGCATCTCCACTGCAACCGATGTCAGATACCATATCCCGGTTTTCACGGGCTTAATGATCCGAATCTTCGGAGGGATTGAATCTACCTTCCACTCCCATACTTTCTTCCAGCTTTCCAAATCTTCTTCCGGATTCTGGGGTTCATTCGGACTTTCTCCATTCATAGTCGTATCGGTTTCTTCTTCATTTTCTGTATCGCACTCAGATTCCTGTTTGAAAGTTTCTTCTGTCTTCAGATCATATGAATATTCATCCGCTTCTCCCATCCCCGGTTTTTCCTCTTCTTTTCTGTCCGGATCAGCTTCTTCCTTCTCAGCTTCGTCTCCTCTCTCTTCTCTGATCAGTTCCGTTTCCAGTTTATAAACGCCGTCACCCGATTCTATATTCCAGACTTTTTCCTTGTTTTCCAGATTCAATTCGCCTTCTTCGATTGTCCCGTCCGCATAATAGAACTTGTATTTTGTCACGAACCCTTCATCCTGATGGAGAATCCGTATTTTCGGTAATTTGTGATAATATCCATTCTTTCCGTCCGGCTCATCATATTGAACCTGATAGCCTTTTATCACCGGAGTTTCTCCCGGAAGCTCCTCTTTTTCATTTTCCAATATGCCTGCATACACATATTGGCTTACGAACGCCATAGCCACGATTAGGAAAGCCATTCCTGCCTTTATTTTCCCACCCATACTTCTTCTCCTTTCATTGTAATTTCGTATTGTTTCTGCAATTTTTGAAATTCTATATTTGTCGTCAGATTCGGCAGGGTATCCACCGCTTTTTTTACAAGTTGGGCACATACCTGACGCTCGATTCCCGCATCTTTCAGATGCTTTTCCAGATATGCCAGCCATAATTTTTCAGAGTCGGGAATACGTTCCATGGACTCGCGGCATATCGCCCAGGATTGTTCCAGATTTCCTTCTTCCTCATAGAGTTTTTCCAAACGCAGGTAAATTTCTTCCAATCCTTCCCTGCTGTCTTCCAACTCTTTCACCCTCTCATATTCTGCAGCTGCTTTTTCGTTTTCTCCTTCCGTTTCATACGCTTTTGCCAGATACTTTCTGAGTGTTTTTTCCTGCTCACGATTTGTTTCATTCCACAGAACTTCCTGTTCCATTTCTTCTCCCAACCGCATGGCTTCGTCCCAGGCTTCCTGTGTCCCCAGCATCCCATATGTCATCATAAAAGGAATTTTATACCAGTATTCTTTTCCTCGGATCCACACTCCGTTTTCTTGTTCTTTCAATAATTTTCTTCCCGTTTCCAATGTATCTGCCAATTCATTTTTCACAAAATTCTCCGATCCGCCTTTTTGTATATATTCAAAAATCGTCAGATATATCCCGGCAAATGGCAGCTGTTCCGAAGCTTTTTCGAGACATTTTCTCCCTTGTTCAAAATTATTCATCTCGACACAATATATAATGCCAAGTTCAAGGTAAGCTCTTCCCTCCTCTTCCGTGTCCTTCTCCTGATCCATCGTAATATTCTTCTCTGATGGACTGTCCTCTTTTTCCCCGGACGCAGCTTCCGAGTTCACCATTTTCTGCTGCTCCTTTTCCCAAATCACTCCTGCGGTCACCAGTATGACAAGTGCGGCACACACGAAGGCTTTCCGCCTCATCCCTCTTCCATTTCTCTTTCTTTGCGTCGTATTCTCTCTCTTTCCTGTATTTCCAAATGGAGCAAGCATCCGCAGATCGGTCTGTATTTCTGCCATCATACGGATTCCGTCCTTTTTCCCGGAAAGACATTTTTCAATTATTTTTCTTATCAGACGTTTTTCACGCCTGGTACACAGTTCTGTCAGATGACATTTCTCCAGCATAAACTGATATGTTTTTCCAAGTCCGTAACAGTCATCTTCCAGCTCCGCATTCTGCGTCAATATATGCTCCTCTTTTACGAACAGCATCCGCACTTTTTTCTTCTGCATTCTGCGAATCTGATCTTCATTTCCCGGATCCATAATATCCAGAAGCATGATTTCGGAGTCTTCCCCGATAATCACAGCATATGGATTCACAAAGCCATATGCCTTTCCATTCTCCCATTTATAATACTGCTCCAGTCGCTGTGCGATCTCTGCCATCCAGTGCCACAGACATTCTCTCGAAACAGGATACTCTTCCTTCACATATTGCATGATGGAAATCCCCTTCACGTAGTCACTGATCATATGGC
>JALFLM010000050.1 GCA_022774705.1 Lachnospiraceae bacterium
AGGAGCTAAGCAGTTTGTTGTACAGGAAGCAGCAGAAATGATAGTATCTTCTGTTGTCAGAGTCTTTTCATTAACGCTGTAAACGATTGTAGGCAGGTCATTACCAGCAGGAGCGGAAATAACAACTTTCTTAGCACCAGCTGTAATATGAGCTGAAGCTTTTGCTTTAGAAGTATAGAAACCTGTACATTCCAGAACTACATCAACACCGATTTCACCCCAGGGAAGGTTTGCAGCATCTTTTTCTGCATAAATTTTGATTTCTTTGCCGTCAACTACGATAGCGCCTTCTTTCACTTCAACCTTGTCAGCTAAAGCGTATCTGCCCTGTGAAGAGTCATATTTTAATAAGTGAGCAAGCATCTTGGGATCTGTTAAATCGTTGATTGCTACTACTTCATATCCTTCAGCACCAAACATCTGTCTGAAAGCAAGACGACCGATACGGCCAAAACCATTAATTGCAACTTTTACTGCCATTTTTTATTCCTCCTAGAATAATTTGTAAACTCTCTGTTTACGTTTCTATCTGTCTGAGTTTTTGCTCAGACACTATGGATATTGTACAAAATCAAGGACAATTATGCAAGTCGAAAATATTACATAATTTCGTATGTTTTTTATCAAAATGGCTAAATAAAACAGCCTTTGATTTTTTAATTAGTATTTCTTATTGAATTTTTTCCATAAAAATCCTTAAATAATTATCTATTTTGTCTGATTGTCTATTTTCTGTCAAGGTTTTAGTCCCCAGATTCCGAAGAACCGGGAATTTCCCCCGCTGCATGTATGTTATATGCAGTATTTTTCATTTTATTCGGATTATACTGTACTTTTTTCGTCTTTTCGCTTATGATGTTTACTGTAAAAATTGAGCTTGGAGGTTTTTATGTATACAGACAGTCATATTCATACAGCTTTCTCCAGTGATTCCGAAACGCCTGTGCGCATGCAGATCGAGCGTGCCGCCGATCTGGGTATGGAAGCCGTATACATCACGGATCATCAGGATTTTGATTTTCCCGGGGATATCTATGGCATGTCCTTCCGTTTTGATACGCAGGACTATATGAAAACGATCCTGCATCTGCGGGAAGAATACCGGAACAGGATCGAAGTACGTACGGGTGTGGAGCTGGGTCTGATGACCCATCTGAAAGACACCCTGGAAAACTACGTTTCTTCATGGTCCTTCGATTATGTAATCGGTTCGGTCCATCTGGTCCGCAAGATGGACCCTTATTATCCGGAGTTTTATGAAGGCAGAACCAGCCGCGAAGCATATCTTGAGTACTTTGAAACTACCCTGGATAATGTCCGTCTGCACAGCTGTTTTGACGCTCTGGGACATCTTGATTATGTAGTACGCTACGGCCCCGATGCTCCCTCCGGCTATCCTTCCGATGATTACCGCCAGGTAATCGATGAGATTCTCCGGATTCTTATTCAGAAGGGAATTGCTCTGGAGTGCAATACAGCAGGTCTGAAATACGGTCTGGGATTTCCCAATCCCCACGGTGATGTGATCCGGCGTTATGTGGAACTGGGCGGAGAAATGGTCACACTGGGTTCTGACGGGCATCAGCCTGCCCACGTGGGCTACGCTTTTGCAGATATCGGCAATTATCTGAAATCCTGCGGCGTCCGCTATCAGACAGTATTCCGCAGGCGAAAGCCCGAATTCATACCTTTATAGCTTCTGTACAGAGCCAGTCTCTGTGCAGTTACCCATTATCATGTTCAAAGGAGGCAATCTATGAGTAATGCTGCCGCAATCCTGAAAAAAGGAGAAGGCCGGACCATCAAATCCGGTGGTTTGTGGATTTTTGATAACGAAATTGCCCGGGTAGAGGGCGATTTTACCAACGGCGAAATCATTGCCGTGGAAGATTTTGACGGATATTTTATGGGCTGGGGATACATCAATACCCGCTCCAGAATCCGTATCCGCCTGCTTTCCCGCAAAAGGGAAGATATGATTACCGATGAATTTCTGGAAAAACGTGTCCGCGCCTGCTGGGAATACCGCAGAGACGTAATCGACACAGGCTGCTGCCGGCTGATCTTCGGGGAAGCTGATTTTCTTCCGGGAATTGTAGTAGATAAGTTTTCTGACATACTGGTGGTGGAATCCCTGACTCTGGGAATCGATCTTTTAAAAGAAAAAATTATCAATCTGCTGAAGAAAGTACTGGCTGAAGACGGGATCATCATCCGCGGTGTCTATGAACGCAGTGATGCCAGAGTCCGGGAACAGGAAGGCATGCAGCGCTACAAAGGCTTTATCGGTGATCCCTTTGATACCCAGGTAATTATTGAAGAAAATGGAGTGAAATACTATGTTGATGTGAAAGACGGGCAGAAGACAGGATTTTTCCTGGATCAGAAACTGAACCGACGCGCCGTTGCCCGCCTCTGTAAAGACAAAAAGGTGCTTGACTGTTTTACCCACACCGGCTCTTTCGCACTGAATGCCGGAAAGGCAGGGGCTGCTTCCGTTCTCGGCGTAGACGCTTCAGATACGGGAGTGCAGCAGGCAGCCCGCAACGCGGAGTTAAACGGCCTGTCCGATACGGTGCATTTTACCTGTGCCGACGTATTTGAACTGCTGCCGCAGCTGGAAAAGCAGGGGGAACAGTTCGATGTGGTCATTCTGGACCCGCCCGCCTTCACCAAATCAAGAAGCTCCATCAAAAACGCCGTAAAAGGCTACCGTGAAATCAACTTGCGGGGCATGAAGCTGGTGAAAAACGGCGGCTATCTTGCCACCTGTTCCTGCTCCCATTTTATGGATCCCCAGCTGTTCGCCAAAACAATCCGCGAAGCAGCTTCGGGAGCTCATAAATATCTTCGTCAGGTGGAATTCCACACTCAGGCGCCGGATCATCCGATTCTGTGGACCTCCGATGAATCCTATTATCTGAAATTTTATATTTTCCAGGTAGTAGACCGTCACTGATTCCCCATCAGGGTCTGATTGCCGCCGGCTGCAGGACTACCGACATTGTGTTTCTGGCTGCTTTTCTGTAAGAATCAGAAGGCAGTCCAGAACCTGATCCAGCTTCTCGTAAGGCGCCTCATTCAGCAGTCCCAGTATTTTCAAAAGATTATCATCCAGTTCCATCGTACTGTTTTTCTGAATCGCCTGATTGGCAATTTCTTCCAGCACTCCTGCCAGTTCATCAAACAGCATCAGCGTTTCAAAAGTATCCGGCTGGTTCAGATCGCAGTTTTCCGGAAGGCCGAGTGTATGATCCGGCTTTTCCACAAGATAAAACTGCAGTTTCTGCCTTCTGGTCAGGATCAGATTGATCAGTCCCATGCGCCGGTTCAGTTCCTGATTATCGCTGCCGCACTCTTCCAGCAGTTCTCTCACTTTTTCTTTCTTCCCGGTAAAAGGCTGCCAGGTCCCGATATCATCTGCAGTACAGCCGTTCATTTCCAGAATGGTTTCCGCCAGCAGGCTGTCTCCCATATTCATATCCCAATCGTCTCCTTTTATCTGTATTTACAGGGTCCCTTTTGTAGACAGTACATCCGTGATCCGTTCATCGTACATGGATGCCATATCCAGAGCTTTGGCAAATGCCTTGAACATGGCTTCCATAATATGGTGATTATTCGTTCCGTACATTACCTTCATGTGAAGATTCATGGCTCCCCCATAGGAAACCGCATAGAAAAATTCCCTGGCCATCTCCGTATCCATATCGCCGCACCGATCGCAGGTAAATTCCGCATCCCAGCAGAAATACGGTCTTCCCGAAAGATCAACAGCGCACATAACCAGTGTTTCATCCATGGGAAGCAGGGAATAACCATAGCGTTTGATCCCTTTCTTATCTCCTGCCGCTTCCCTGATGGCAGTTCCCAGCACAATCCCCGTATCTTCTATCGTATGGTGGGAATCCACATGCAGATCTCCTCTGACCTTCAGATCCAGATCAAAAAGCCCGTGACGGGCAAATCCGTCCAGCATATGGTCAAAAAAACCGATTCCCGTCTGCAGAGACGCTTTACCTTTTCCATCCAGGTTCAGGGTTAACGCAATCTGTGTTTCTTTTGTATTTCTCTCAACTGTACTGATTCGATTCATAAAAAACAGGCACAGTCCGGCAGGTTCTGCCGCATAAGTGTGCCTTCCTCCTTTCCAGATCCATGGACTGATCCATCATGAGTCCCTGTTATATCAGAAAAGGCTGTCCTGAGGACAGCCTTCTGCAGCGGAGACGGAGGGATTCGAACCCTCGTGCCCGGAACGGACAAAACGATTTCGAGTCGTTCTCGTTATGACCACTTCGATACGTCTCCTTGCCGCGACGGGTTAGATTATAACATTTCCACACTGCCGTGTCAATCACAAATTCCAATGTTTATTATTAATCGTAAGTAATCAGAGCCAGCATCAGAAACACTTCCTGTCTCTGAACAGTTACAATGAAACAATATATCCGCCTCCCGCGATGGCAATTCCACTGTACAGTACAATAGACTGGCCCGGGGTTGCTGCACGGACCGGTTCTTCAAATTCCGCTTCATACACGCCGTCTCCAATTTCCGCCACACGGCACCAGCTGCCCTTATGGCCGTATCGGATCCTTCCCCACAGTCTGCCTTCTTCTGTAAAATCCGTGCTTGCCATAAATGCAGCTTCCCGAAAAGTCACCTTTGTAGTAAAGACATCTTCATTGGAACCAATCACCACTTCATTGGTTTCCGGCCGGATCTGCGTCACAAATACGGGATGACCCATGGCAAGATTCAGCCCTTTGCGCTGCCCGATCGTATAATGAACAATCCCCTTATGCCTGCCGAGTATCCGGCCGTCCGCTGTTACGAAATTCCCTTCCTGTGGAAATTCTTTTCCGGTGTGCCGCCGGATGAATCCTGCATAATCGTTATCGTGAATAAAGCAGATTTCCTGACTGTCCGGTTTATCGGCTACAGGAATCCCTGCCTTCTCCGCTATTGCCCGGATTTCTTCCTTTTCATAGGCGCCGAGAGGCATGAGGGTATCTGCCAGCTGTTTCTGTGTCAGACGATATAATACATAAGACTGATCTTTTGCAGCTGACACTGCCCGTTCTACAGCCAGGCGGCCGTTGGGCTGCCTGCCGATTCCAGCATAATGTCCTGTTGCCAGGCGGACCGCTCCCATATGACGGCAGCTTTCCAGCAAACCACGCCATTTAACCGTATGATTACACATAACACAGGGATTGGGGGTCTGACCCTTCTGATAGGAATCTATAAAATAGCGGATAACCGATTGCTCAAATACATCCGACAAATCTCTGGTAATATACGAAATCCCAAGATATTCTGCCACCTTCCGTGCATCCTCTGCCGAATGGTCTGCCTCCGGATTTGCAAACATATGTACGTTTACTCCCGTTACATCGTATCCCTGTTCTTTCAGAAGATATGCCGTAACGGAGGAGTCCACACCTCCGGACAGTCCAACTATCACTTTCTCATTCAAATCCAACACCTCCGATTGCTCCATTGTACAGGAATAAACGCAAAATATCAAGAATATCCACTTCTCTTTTCCCATATGATATTCTGTATAACTGCACCGGAGCTGCCTATGCCTCGAAAACTTCCTCCTGTTATCACCGGCACCCTGTATCTGAGTGCCGCCGGTATTGTTACCCGCTTTCTGGGATTCTTCTATAGAGTCTGGCTGGGAAATCTGATCGGTGCAGAAGATCTGGGCCTCTACCAGCTGGTTTTTCCGGTGTTTGCCGTCTGCATGGCAGTCTGCGGAGGTCCGTTCCAGACAGCCGTATCTAAATTTACCGCAGAATATCAGGAACACGATCCTGTAAAAGCAAAATGTACTCTGCAGGTTTCTCTGATGATGTCGGTTGCGCTTTCTTTACTGTGCGCAGCTTTTGTTCTGCTGTTTCACCGGCAGATTGCCTCATATTTTCTTCTCAACCACCGGTGCAGCCCCCTTCTTCCCTGTATTGCGCTTGCTCTTCCATTAAGTGCCGTACATAACTGCATCACCGGATGGTATTACGGACAGAAAAAAACTGCTGTCCCGGCATGGGCCAATCTGACGGAACAGGGCATCCGCATTCTGTTTGTCTGGCTTCTGGTGAAGTCCGAACTGGAATTTACTGTGATCCAGGTTGTCCAGGCTCTGCTGGCAGGAGAACTGACCTCTGCACTTTTCACCGTGTGCTGGTGCAGACTGGATTACCGGAAAATGAAATTCCGTTTTCCGGCTGTATCCCGCAAAATGCGAAAGATCAGCTTTCATGAAATATCTTCCATGACATGGCCGCTTACCGCCAACCGGCTGATCATGAATCTGCTGCAAAGCGTGGAATCTGTCATGATTCCCAGCCGCCTGATTCTGTACGGCATCCCGGAAAGAACAGCTCTTTCCATGTACGGCACGCTGACCGGCATGTCTCTCAGTTTTATCCTGTTTCCTACCGCACTGACCGGTTCCTTTTCTCTCATGCTTCTGCCCGATATTGCAAAAGCTTCTGCCGAACACAGAGATACTTATGTCAGAAAAGCTTCCAGACTGTCTTTAAGCACTGCTTTTTTCATCGGATGTGTTTTCACCTCTGTATTTTTCCTGTTCGGCGAAGCGATCGGAAACCTGTTTTACCCGGGAACACTTGCAGGAATCTACATCCGATCCCTGTCATGGCTCTGCCCTTTTCTGTATCTGAACAGCATTCTTACCAGCATTCTGCATGGTATGGGTATGACCGCCCTGACATTCCGCACCCAACTGGCCGGTCTTGTTCTCCGTCTCGGCGTTACTGTATTTCTTATTCCGCTCCTGGGCATGAATTGCTATTTTACAGCACTTCTAGCCAGCCAGATCCTCATGTGCGGGCTTAATCTGTTTTTTCTCTATCGCAGAGACAGCCGGGAAACATAAACTGAATACGGCTATAAAGAAAGACTGTAGTTTATCCGATCATCTGCATCTAATCGAATAAACTACAGTCCTCAAAGGAGATTTAAGAAATACAAAGGAGGATTTCCTGCAGATGCTGTATACATCTGTAACAGGAAAACATAAGATCCGACAGGAACATCACGCACCATCCTGCCGTCCTTACACGCATATTATATATATTCCGCATTTTAAAGTCAATATTCAATACTATTTTCAGAGCTTTGCATAATTTTCAGACATTTCATCCGGTCAATCATCAAATATCACCAAATAGTCTTTCCTGTTTCTTATGCAATCTGATGTAATTCTCTGTAAATAAATCTTCATTTCGAAATATTATGTCCAACAAGCCGGAATAAAATCATCGAAGCCGGCTGCCCTCATAACGTTTTTTTGTCTTCAGAAAGCGTTCCAGAGCATAATATTTTTCCTCCACTGATCCTTCGCCCAGCTCATAATCCATGGAAATCGCCAGGGATTCCAGCATGGAATCGGTAAGCTTTCCCTTCATCAGATCGAGGATTTCCAGCTTTTCACTGCAGGAAGATGCTTCCAGAAAGCGCAGCATCATCTTCTGCTGCAGCTGCTCCGGATTGTCTGCCTCCAGGTCCTGCTGTACAGACCGGGAATTTGCAAAATGATCCCGGGCATCATACAAACGAACGTACTCCCTGTCTTCCCGGACAGCAGTTTCTGTGCTGCAGACGGTATTCTGCCCGAGAATCTCCTGTGCAGTCCACACCATCAGCCGGTACGCTCCCGTCAGTTCCTGACACAGATACACAGTCCGGCCGCTTTCATGGCTTACAGCTTCTCCCAGAATAATCAGACGATTCTGATCCTGTCCTTCAAAACAATATCCTTTTTTCAGTTTTTCCATTTTCTGCCTCCTGTCCATACTCCGTCATATTTCATCCCCGCAGGCTGAGGAAAGCAGACAGATTTCCGCGTCTGCCTTTCGTATACCGATGAGAAAACAGCAGTTCCGGATTGCAGCAGGTACATACATTGGTTACAGCCATATGTGTCTCTAAAACCCCTGCATGCAGAAGAATCAGCTCATTGGCTTTCCAGAGATCCAGCTGATATTTTCCCGCCTCATTTTCCCGGAGAATCAGATCTGCTTCCTGTGCCGGAAATACAGCCCGGAATTCTTCCGCAACCTCCGGGCCCACCTCATAGCAGTCCCGGCAAATGCTCGGACCCACGCAGGACAGTATCTCCTCCGGCCTGCAGCCGTATGTTTCCTTCATCCTGTCAACAGTAACCGCTCCCATACGGTTCACCGTTCCGCGCCAGCCCGAATGGGAAAGTCCGATGACACGCCTGACCGGATCCAGAAAATACAGCGGTACACAATCTGCAAAAGAAGTGACCAGCACCGCCTCCGGCACATCCGTAATCAGCCCGTCCACATCAGAAAACGGTTGCTTTTCCATAAGCGTTCTGCCCGGCGTCACCATATCCTCCGTAACGACCTGTACGTTGACGGTATGAGTCTGATGAGACAGAACCGCCTTATCCCAGTCACATCCGATAGCGCCGCAGAACCTTCTGAAATTCTCTTCCACATTGGTCGGATCATCCCCACGGGTCAGATTGAAATTCATAGAAGCAAATTCACCGCTGCTTACACCGCCCAGACGGGTGGAAAATCCGTGGTGCACCATTCCGGTATCCTGCAGAAGGGGAAAGTAGAAAAACGGTACTTCTCCTTCCTGATTCAGCCGAATCTTATCCTGACTGTCTTTTCTGATAAAAGAAATCATCACATACCTCCAAAAGCATTTTTGATCAGTGAAATCCCATTTCCATCGATTGCCAGTACATCAAAACGAACCGGGTGATAAAAGGAGATTTCATGATGCTTCATATAAACCTGAGCACACCGATAGATCCGCCTTTGTTTCGCCCGGTTCACGGATTCCGCTGCACTGCCCGAAGCAGGTGTCCTGCGATATCTCACTTCCAGAAACACCAGATAGCCGCCTTCTTCTGCAATCAGATCGATCTCACCCAAACGACAGTAATAATTATGTTCCAGGATTTCATAGCCCCTGGCTTCCAGATAAGCCGCTGCCTGCTGCTCATAACATGTACCTGTCTGACGCCTGTTTTTCCCGGTCATTGTCCCTCCCGTATGGTATCACTCCGCTACAAAGTGCCCGATAAAGCTGTGCCGGTGTATGGGACAGGGACCGTGCTCCTTCAGAGCTGCAATATGAGCTGCACTTCCATATCCCTTATGGCCTGCAAAACCGTACTCCGGGTACAGACTGTCATACTGTTCCATAATCCGGTCTCTGGTCACTTTGGCAATAATACTTGCCGCAGCAATGCTGTAGCACTTTGCATCGCCTTTAATCACAGCTTTCTGAGGAACGGCAATACCCGGAATTACAACCGCATCATTCACAAGCATGTCGGGGTGGGTCTCCAGCCTGCTGACTGCATCCCGCATAGCCTCATATGTAGCCTGAAGAATATTGATTTCATCAATCCGGCCCGGAGAAGCCATGCCCACTCCCACGCTGACAGCCGTATCCATAATCAGGTTAAACAGTTCCTCTCTTTTTGCCGCACTCAGCTTTTTGGAATCGTTCACATACAGCAATGCGCAGTCACGGGGCATGATTACCGCCGCGGCCACCACAGGACCGGCAAGAGGCCCGCGCCCGGCTTCATCAATCCCGGCAAAAACGCATCCCTGCGTCAGTTCTCTTTCGAAGGACTGCATCTGACGGATCCGCTCCTGTTCATCTGTCAGAGCTGCCAGTTTTTTCCGGCATGAGGCAGCAAACCGGATCACCCCCTGCCTGCTGTCCGCCTCCAGAAGAGGAAGTTCCTGCTCCCACTGTTCCATGGGAAGTGCCTGCATGCGTTCTTTAATTACCTTTAAAGACTCCATGATGCCTCCCTATTTATCCAGAAGCAGACCCGCTTTATCAAACGGTGTGATACGGAACAGCGCCCTTCCTATGATGGAATCCCGTTCCACGTTGCCCACCGACGGATCTCTACTGTCTCTGCTGTCATTGCGGTTGTCTCCCAGAACAAAATACTCATCCTCACCCAGTGTGATTGTCTCCGATGCCCGACCCGGCGATTCCATCGGCTCTTTGCCGTAATCCTCTTTCAGAAGCTCACCGTTAATATAGATATCATCACCTGTAATCTGCACCGTCTCCCCCGGAAGACCGATTACCCTCTTGATAAAATATGTCTTCGGATCTCCGTGATACCGGAAAACCACAATATCAAAACGATCAATATCCGTAAAGCGATAGCTCAGCTTGTCAACAATCAGATTATCCTGATCCTGCAGTGTATCATTCATGGAATGACCATCCACCACCGTACGCTGTCCCACAAAAGTTACGATGCAGAACGACACAGCAACTACAATCAGAATATAGATAATCCATTCTTTGATACTTTCCCTGTTCATGGCATCATCTCCTACTAGAATATATTTATGGCTTATTCCTGTTTCTGCTCCGGAAATTCCAGTGTAATTCTTCCCATGCGCCCGCTTCGGAAATCATCCAGCACCAGAGCTGCAGCCTTATCCAGGTCGTATGCCCCGCCCTTTGCCAGACAATGACGGACCCCGGCAATCTGTTCCAGAACTTCAGAGGCTTCCCGGATATCGTGACAGTTTTGCTCCTCCAGCTGATAGCGGCTTTCCAGCACGCCGGGATAATTGTCTTTCATAAACAGGATCAGCGCACAGGCCAGTTCAGTCGTATTCATAATATCATCACGTATGGAACCGATCCACGCCAGATGAAGTCCCACGGTCTGATCCTCGAATTTGGGCCACAGAATA
>JALFLM010000063.1 GCA_022774705.1 Lachnospiraceae bacterium
GGTTTTGCGCCCATACAGGACAGATCATTGACAGTACCGCAGATACTGAGCTTGCCGATATTTCCGCCGGGAAATTCAGCAGGAGAAACGATAAAACCGTCCGTCGTAAAAGCCAGCTTACCTCCTTCCACAGAAAGTACGGCAGCATCGTCCGCTGTCAGATCGGGATTGGCAAAATGTTTTTTGAATACCTGATCGATTAATTCGGAAGTCTGACGGCCTCCTGCCCCGTGGGCAAGTGTTACTGTTTTACTCATTTTCAATTCCTCCATACTGATAATATGCTGAACATGCACCCTCGCTAGATACCATACAGGCTCCCACCGGGTGCAGCGGTGTACATCCTTTTCCGAAAATCCTGCAATCCGACGGTTTGCATTTACCCTGCAGCACGTCGCCGCAGCGGCAGGCCGGATTGGCCTTTCCGTGTACCGGCGGCAGATTGAAATGAATTCTGGCGTCGTAATCCCGGTATTCTTCCTTCAGTTTCAGACCGGAGCCGGGAATCACACCCAGTCCGCGCCACTCGGAATCACAGGCCTCCATGTACTGTTCCACCATTTTCTGTGCCGCTTTGCTTCCATCCCGGGTTACCACGCGGGGATAGCAGTTTTCAAAGAAATTACCCCCCTCCTGCAGCTTTGTAACCACAACAGCCAGCGCCGTCATAATTTCTTTTGCCGTAAAGCCTGTTACCACACCGTTTATACCCTGTTCAGACAGTTCCTCACAGAGTTTTGTGCCGGTAATGGCATTTACATGACCGGGATACAGAAACGCATCGGCACTTCCCTTCAGTGCCTGATAGGCGTTGGGCATGGTTTTGTTGGCTGTCAGCAGGGAAAAATTCTTAAGTCCCGCTTCCATGGCCTTTTTCACTGCCAGACAGCTGGCCGGCGTTGTGGTCTCAAAACCAACCGCCAGAAATACCACTTCCTCATCGGGATGTTTTTTCGCATATTCCACCGCATCAATGGGTGAATAAACGATCTGAACTTTTGCACCCTCGGAACGGGCTGCTGCCAGACTCTTCTTCGTACCGGGCACCCGGATCAGATCACCAAAAGTGCAGACCGTTGCATGATAATCCAGCGCCAGCATAATCGCTTCATCAATAAATCCCACCGGCGTCACACAGACAGGACATCCGGGTCCGGAAATCAGTTCGATCTTATCGGAAAGAATCTTACGGATACCCAGACGGAAAATTTCATGGGTATGTGTTCCGCAGACCTCCATGATCCGCAGCTTCGGTCCGTCATAGGTCTCCAGAATCTCCCGGGCCGTTTTTTTACCTGTTTCTTCCATTATAGCGCCTCCTGTAATGACTCCATGATCCGATCAGTTTCGCTCTGATCTTCTTCTGTAATCTTCGCAATGGCAATACCCGCATGAACCATCACATAATCCCCCGGTTCCAGCTCATCAAGAAGCTCCGCGGAAACCTCTCTCTTCGCACCTGATGCATCCACAACTGCCATACCATTTTTTAATGTAACAACCTTAGCCGGTAAACCTACACACATATGAACTCTCCTTTTCTTAATTATCATTCAGCTGTTCAGAGACAACCTCCAAAACACTGCCTGGCTCTGAACAGTTATCATTGATTTATCTTTCTCATGGCTGCCACGGCCTGACCCAGTGCGATTCCGCCGTCATTGGGCGGAAGCAGACTGTGTGTCAGTACCTGAAAGCCTTCTTTTCTCAGTTTTTCGCAGCTTAACCGCACCAGAAGCTGGTTCTGGTATACACCACCGCTCAGTGCCGCCGTATTCAGACCGGTCTGTTCTCCGGCCTGCAGTGATACGGCACAAACCATTTCCGCCAGCCGTTCGTGGAACCAGAAAGACAACAATCCCGGATCCGCACCGGTAAGAAATGTTTCCGCAAGAGCTTCCACAAGAAGCTCCGTGGGCAGTATCATGTCATGTTCCGACGCATTCTGCTGCAGTTTTGCTTCCAGACGCCGATTCCAGCCGGACAGTGCATCGGGCAGTTCATGAAGCGGTGTCTTCCCCTGGCGGAGACAATCCTCTTCATAAGCTTCCGCCACAAATTCCAGTGTGGTAGACGCTTCTCCTTCAAAGGTGGAAGCCTTCCGCACCTGTAAAATGGCACTGACCGCATCGAAGAGACGCCCCGCACTGGTGGACAGTACACTGTTCAGATGGCCGTCTGCCATGGCAAACTGTACTTTTGCGGTCTGTTCATCACACAGATCAAGCCTGCGGATCAGGTCCATGGTCCGATCCCGGTCTCTGTAAATCCCGTAAAGCATGGATACGGCAATTCTCCAGCCTTCTCTGGCGGAAGCATCGCCGCCGATCTGCAGGAAGGGGCGGATATGGCCCAGCCGTTCAAATCCATCGTAATCAGCTTTCAGAATCTCGCCGCCCCAGATGGTACCGTCCGTACCGTAACCGGTTCCGTCAAAAGAAATACCGATAACCGGTTCTGAATAATCATTTTCCGCCATGCAGGCTGCGATGTGCGCATAATGATGCTGAACCGGTATAACAGGCAGCCCCAGCTCCTGCGCAGCAAGGGTGGTGTTATAGCGGGGATGCATATCACAGGCAACCACTGCAGGGGAAGCCTCCAGAAGCCCTTCCATCCGGGTGATGGACTCCTTCAGCGCCCGCACTGTCCGCAGATCTCCCATATCACCGATATAGGGTGACTGGTAAAACAGATTATTTTTCCCGATGCAGAAGGTATTCTTCAGCTCGCCTCCCACTGCCAGAACCTCTCCCTGAAATTCATTGGAGGTCATGAAAGGCAGCGGCGCATAGCCACGGGAACGACGGATCATGTAGGGCTTTCCTTCAAAAAAGTCCATAACGGAATCATCCGCCCTCAGACGGATCAGACGGTTGTGAGACAGAATTACGTCACACATCCCCGAAAGCTCGGTCAGCGCATCCGTATCATCACGGCAGATGGGAGCCCCGGAAACATTGCCGCTGGTCATCACCAGACAGTCGGGCATCTCCAATCCGTCATCATATGTAAAAATCAGCATCTGAACCGGCGCATAGGGAAGCATCACCCCGATTTTGGGATTATCCGGAGCCACTGCCTGACAGATGGTTCCTTTTTCCTTCCGTTTCAGCAGAATAATGGGCTTCTGATGTCCGTCCAGCACCTCCAGCTGTTCTTCCCGAACTTCACATTCCCGCTTCACCGCATCCATATCCCGCATCATGACAGCAAATGGTTTGGCCGGCCGGGTTTTCAGCCGCCGCAGACGTTCCACGGCCTGCTGATTGGTGGCATCACAACAGAGATGGAAGCCGCCGATTCCCTTGATTGCAGCAATTCCGCCATTCCTGATGACCTGTCTGGTACAGATAATGGCCTCCCTGCCCCGCACCGTATCTTCAGGCACCGGACCGGAAAGATTCCGGGAGGCAGCAGTCTGTGCAGCCGCCCTTTTTGTCATGGCCGGCAGCGGCTCCCTTTCCTGTCCTTTCCCTGAAAGCAGATAAACCTCCGGTCCGCAGTCATTGCAGCAGACCGGCTGGGCATCGTACCGCCTGGTCTCGGCGTGGGTGTATTCATACTCACACTGCGGACACATGGGAAATTCGCCCATGCTGGTCCGGACCCGGTCATAGGGCATGGAATCCAGAATCGTAAGTCTTGGACCGCAGCAGGTACAGTTTATAAACGGATGAAGATATCTGCGGTCATTTTTGTCAAACAGTTCCTTTTTGCATTTCGGACATGTTGCAATATCCGGTGATACAAAAATATCACCCTTGATTTTTTCACTTTCTATAATTTTAAAGCTGTCAAAATTCTCCTCATCATTCAGAGGGTGTACATCCATTTTCAAAATTGAAGAACGCTCCGGCGGATTGAATTCCACTTCATGGAGAAAGGCATCAACCTCCTCTTCGGTTCCCTGAGCTTTAATCTCCACATAAGGCCCCTTGTTGCAGACGCTTCCCCTCACATGGCAGCGATCGGCATGACGGCTCACCGTCGGGCGAAACCCCACCCCCTGAACGATCCCGTACACTCTGGCCAGCACCTTTTTTTCTTCCATAAGATCCATACCTTTCCTGAACATCTATACAATTTACAGCTTTCCCGATACTGCAAAATGAGGCAGCTTCAGATAAATCCCCCGGAAACCGGGCACTGCATTTTTCAGAATCTCATCTCCAATGATCACATCGTATTGTTCTCTGCCAACCAGCTCCGTGAACTGGTCTTCCTCCGTCAGATGAAGATCTCCTTCCGATTTCAGTTCCTTTTTCAGCATAAACCAGGTAGCAGCTGTGCACTCAGCCCTGTCTCCGATTTCACGGCGGATTGCATTGGCCAGCACCTGCTGGTGCATGATCAGAATCTTTTTCCCGGTCAGATCATCCATGGTCAGTCCCTGCTGTGCAAGCCTGCGGCGGAGAATCTCACCCGCACCCGGATAGCAGACCTCATAGGGTGTACCAAACCGTTCTTCCAGATAACGGGCTGCTTTCAGACCTGAGGGAGCAACCACCAGATTTTTCTCTGCAGAAGATGCCGCCTTCACCTCATCGATCCCGGCTCCCATACCGTAGCAGAAAACCTGCTCACAGCCCCGGTTCTTCAGCACCTGTTCCATCTCATCCGGCGCATCCATACTGTGAATCTCCAAAGGCGTTGCCCCGATGATTCCCACACTGTTTTTTACTGCGGGCAGCTTCTTTGCTGCAAATGTCCGGAACAGTTCCAGCCAGGTTTTTTCCTCCCCTTTATCGTAAAGCTCCATGCCATCGGTATCCACCGTCATAACAGGAAGATCGATACGTTTCTCTGCCATCCGCTTCAGTGCCTGATAATCGGTACCGATCACCGCCGGTACCGGAGTGCCGATTATTGCGGCAAATTTCGCATCGATCTTACCCGCCGTATCGGACAGCTTTTCCACCAGACGGTCATCCCGCCCCAGTATGGCATCCATGTCACGCAGCCCTGCACTGAAAATGGCACTTTTCTTCATAAACCACCGGGGTTCATCGAATCCGCAGATATTGCCGGCACAGCCGCCCGCGTCACAGATAACGATGATTCCTCCCAGATCACTTAAAACTGCGGAAGCACCCGACTGATCGGGAGCAAAGGGTGCCAGATACTTTCTTAATCCTTTCATACCGCACTCTCCTTTCCTTTACCCTGACGCACGGCAAGCAGCTGCTCAAACAACAGCTTCACACCGGCATAGCCAAAAGGCTGGATATCCTCGCTCCATTCCACGTTGGGACAGCCGGGATGATAGTAAGCCGCATCCCGTCCTATGGTCACATCCGCCTCGCCTTCACTCAGGTCGTAATACAGCATGGTGGGCTCCAGATTGGAATAAATCCGTGTCTCGGGACTCAGTGCCGCAATCTTCTTAATATATATAAAATTATCCGCCGAGGGATTGCCGAAAATCTCATTTACCCGGAAACCGTACCGCAGAAATGCCAGCGACAGTTCAAAAGGATCCGCATTGCATCCCTCTCCCACAGAAAATACCGTATCAGGATACGTTTCATGAAACGCATCAACGGCAGCCTGTGCCTCATCAAAATATTTCTGGTCCTCGATGGTGGTACCCAGTGCCGACGCAAAAATGTGATACTGATTCTGAATCTTATCCAGCTGATACAGCCTGGTCAGTTCCACAGAAGGAATGTCCAGACGTTTCTGCATATCCTGAGCTGCAAACCGTGCCTCCGGGTTCAGCACCAGATTGAAATTGGCTTCCGCCATCTGTTTGTATTCCTCATAATCCCGGCAGCGTGAAATCTCTCTCGTCTTCCTGATACCCATCTGGTGCAGCAGATCGTAAATCTCACAGTCGTCGATGAGATGGGCAAAATATCCCAGAAGATTAACAGCAGCCGGCTGCTTTTTCATAGGTTCCAGCAGGGAATAGATCGACTGGCGCACGTGGACCATGGGAGGCTTGCGTCCCTCTCTTGTCAGCGCATACATATAGCAGGGAAGCACCGGAATATCCACTTTTTTCATAGCTTTCCGACAGACACGCTCCATATCGGTGCCCAGCAGTGCATCCGCACAGGTCAGACAGATCATCACCACCGAAGGCATCTGAGGCAGCGACCGGCAGATTTCCTCTACTGCCTGAGGAATATTCTTCAGATGACGGCCTGTCACAATATCCGTTTCATCCATCATCAGGTAAAAAAAACGGTTGTGATACTCAGGCATCTCCGCCAGAAGGGTCGTATTGCGGCCGCAGCAGCCGGGAGCCACCAGAAGCATCACAGAGCCGGGAATTGCCAGACCCGCCCTCTTGACACCGAACCCCTGGGCACCCGGAGAGTTAAATGCAAGAGTCGCCGGGGAACTGTAGATCAGATGCGTATTGCTGATCAGCTCCGGCGGTATGTTGTCCCTGCCCTGCCGCGCCAGATCTCCTGCCGATATCCAGTAAGGTTTTCTATCCATATTACTCATTCATTACCCCTCCAATCCTTCTCCACCATCCATCGGTTACTCTTCCGATGCCAGAAGCATCCTGGCCAGATCGAAAAATCTCTGACTGATGGGAAGATCAGGATTTCCTTCGATCACTGTCTTTCCCATATCTTCAAATCGGTTGATGTCATGATCTCTGGGAATATCGCCCACAATGGGAAGTCCCACCGAATCGGCAAAAGCCCGGACCTTTTCCTCTTCATTTTCCACATTTCTCCGGTTCATGACGATTCCGAATACTTTCGCATAGCTGCGGTCCTCAAAATTCTTTACCGCACTGTTAATATTGTTGGCAGCATAGAGAGCCATCTTCTCACCGGAAGTCACGATCAGCACTTTTTCCGCATATCCTTCTCTGATGGGCGCTGCAAATCCGCCGCAGACCACATCACCAAGCACATCGTACAGTACCACATCCGGCTGGCATGTCTCAAACAGTTCCAGATCCTCCAGCAGATTAAAAGTGGCAATAATACCCCGTCCTGCACAGCCCAGCCCCGGTGTGGGACCTCCGGTCTCAATACAGAGAACATCACCGAAACCGCGCTTTGCAATGTCCTCGATCCTTTCCGGCTCCTCATCCACTTCCCGCATATAATTCATAACCGGCTTCAGAGGCACACCGCCCAGCAGATTGATGGTGGAATCCGCCTTGGGATCACAGCCGATCTGAATCACCTTTTTCCCCAGCACAGCAAATGCCGCCGCCAGATTGCTGGTAATCGTTGACTTCCCGATACCGCCCTTCCCGTAAACCGCTATCTTTAACATAAAAAGAACTCCTTTACTGTATACCGACCCCGCAAGGGCAGATACACAATAAAAGAGTCCCATCCTGAAAAAACATATCCGGAAAACGTCCTGTCCTGATTCTGTGTACCGCGACTATTCCTGTTCGGAAAAAACCTTACTGTCAGAGCCGATGTATCATTAATTCATTGACCCTCGCTTCCGGTCAGAAGAAAACGGCAGCAGAAACAGACTAAACCGCCGAATCGGACTTACCCATCAGGTTGCGTCAACTGTATTGGCTTTATTCTACCATATTTCATAAAACACGTCAAACAATAGATGAAAAAATATGAAAACTGCACAAGGGGTGCAGTTCATTTTTCAGGCAGTTACTTTTCACCTTAAAAAGAAGAGTTTGCCGCTGTATCGTTCCATGGGCAGGTGGAGTGTGTTTTGGTGGATGGGGATTGTACGGTCGGGGGGTGTTTCGGCGGGGCCGCCGTACTCGCGGCGGGCGCTGTCGATGAGCTGGTGGGCGCTGCGGGCACGCAGCGGAAGATTGTCGGGCAGTTTTACTTCCCAGTTGTCATAGTTTTGCGGGGAGAAGTTGAACAGACACAGGATGTATTCTCTGCCGTCGGTTCGCAGGAATATATAGATTCCTTTGTCTTCTTCGTGGCAGTTGACCCAGTAAAAACCGTCATTTTCGTAATCCTTTTTCCAGAGTGCGCTATGGTTCAGATAAAGGTTATTCAGAATTTTCATGAAATGGTGGAAGCTACCGTGCATGGGGTAATCCAGCAGGTTCCAGTCCAATTCGCGTTTTTCATCCCATTCCCTGAAATGTCCCAGTTCGTTGCCCATAAAGTTCAGTTTTTTTCCGGGATGAGCATACATATACGCGTACATGGCTCTTGCCTGGGCGAATTTATCTTCGTAACCGCCGTTCATCTTATCCAGAATCGTTCTCTTGCCATGAACCACTTCATCATGTGACAGAGGAAGCAGGTAATTCTCCTCCGGATAGTACATCATGGAAAATGTCAGCTTGTGGTAATCGACTTTTCTCTGTTCGGGCTCTTCTCTAAAATAGGCAAGTGTATCATTCATCCAGCCCATATCCCATTTGTAATCGAAGCCCAGACCTCCTTCCTCCACCCGCCTGGTGACATTGGGGAAAGAGGTGGAATCCTCGGCTGCCAGAATAATTCCCTTGTGAAGCCTTTTCAACCCCTGATTCATATACTGAAGAAAATCCGCAGCATTTTTATTTACACCCCGTTCTTTATCCCCCTGCCAGTAGATCATATTGCTGATGGCATCCATGCGCAGCCCGTCAATGTGATATTCACTCAGCCAGTAATTGGCACTGGACTGGAGGAAGCTGCAGACCTCGCCCCGGGAATGCATGAAATTCCGGCTTCCCCATTCGTTATAACCCACATCGTTGTGAGGATATTCGTACAGCGGCGTTCCGTCAAATTCCGCCAGAGCATAATCATCCACCGCAAAATGCACCGGTACAAAGTCAAGAATCACCCCGATCTGATTCCGGTGAAACAGATCTACCATAGCTTTCAGATCATCGGCGGTGCCGTATCGGGAAGTGGGGCTGAAAAATCCCGTACACTGATAACCCCAGGATTCGTCGCAGGGGTGCTCACTAAGAGGCAGCAGTTCCACATAATTATATCCGCATTCCTTCAGATACGGAATCAGTCCCTCTGCCAGCTGACGGTAATTCAACCATCCGCCGCCCTCCGGCATCCTCCAGGAAGCAGCATGAACCTCATATATATTCAACGGTCTATTTTTACAGTCTGACCGTCTGTGCATCCAGTCCATATCCTGAAACCAGTACCGTTTCATATTCCGTACAATGGAAGCATTCCGGGGCCGGAGTTCCATCCCGTATCCATAGGGATCACAGTGATCCATAACCCGTCCGGTCTGTGTATAAATCCGGTATTTATACATCATCCCTTCTCTCACGCCATCCACACGGCATTCCCAGAAATTTTTATCATAAATTCTTTCCATGGGCGTTTCCTGCCAGGAATTAAACTCCCCGATCAGGGAGATTTTCACAGCCTCTGGAGCAAATACACGAAAAACCGCGCCGTTATTCTCCAGATGACAACCCAGATATTCATAGGCATCAAATATTTTACCTGTATAAAATCCATACATATCCATAGTATTGACCTCTTTATATAATGTAATGTTGGAGGCAAAAGGATTTACCCCCATGATACAAACGGATATCTCCGCTTCGGTATAGCGGATTCCTCATTCAGTCTAAACGACATATATATATTTAATTGACGGCCGTCGTTTAATTTGTTATTCTTAGTATAACAATTTCTTTCAAAGAAACAATCAGCAATGTGCAGGGACCGTTAATTAAACAACTGTTAAAATGATCTGTTGCAAAACATACAGATTCCTGCAGAAAGGATATTATTTTATGGATTTAAGGATTCAGAAGACCCAAAAAAGCATCATCAATGCCTTTCTGGAACTGCGTTCCAGAAAACCCATCGAAAAAATCACTGTTACCGAGCTGGCGGAACTGGCTGTGATCAATAAAGCTACTTTTTACAAGCATTACAGGGATATCTATGATTTATCGGAAAGTCTGGAAAATGAAATGATCGCTTCTATTCTGCGGTCCATTCCGGAGCCGGGCAAGATATTGTCTGATCCTTACGAACTGACCATGGATATTTTCCATGCGATCACGTCCCAGTCGCAGATGCTGGCGATTCTGTTTTCAGGCTCACGGAGGAGCTACCTGATTCAGCAGCTTGATATGCAGATAAAGGAAATGATATTCCGGGAATGTCCCGGGTATAAAAATGATCTGGAAAAAAATGCACAACTGACTTTTATCATTCAGGGCGGTTTTTACGCCTTTCTTGAAATGAAGCAGATGCAGGTGGATACCGAACATGCCATCGATATCCTGTCCCGCATCTCAAAAAGCATCGCAGAAGGCGGCAGCTGGTAAGCCGGTCGGATTCCGGTCAGATTCCTGCCAGCCACTGTCCGGCAAGTTCGATCCAGCTCTGACACTCTTTCTGAATGCCGTATCCGTCCCGGTTGGCAGTTTCTTCATTGGCCAGACCCAGACCGTGTCCTCCCACAGGGTAGATGTGCAGTTCCGCAGGAACGCCCGCTGCATGCAGTGCCTGGAAAAACAGAAGGGAATTTTCCACCGGAACCGTATCGTCCGTCTCCGTATGCCACAGGAAGGTGGGAGGGGTATCCCTGGTCACCTGTTTTTCAAGAGACATCTGTTCACCCAGTACCTTCTCCTGCTCACCCAGAAGACATTCAAAAGAACCGCGATGCGCATAAGGTCCCGACGTAATAACCGGATAACTGAGCATCAGCCCCGCCGGTTTCAGCATGGAAGACTCTGTGCCCAGCAATCCGGCCAGAAAAGGACGGTTCCAGAACACTGCCAGACTGGCTGCCAGATGTCCGCCTGCAGAAGACCCCTGAACAATGATGCGGTCACCGTCAATGAAAAATACATCCGCATGCTCCTTCAGATACAAAACGGACTTTGCCAGCTGCAGCAGTGCCAGAGGATAACGGGCAGGCGCCACCGAATACCGCAGCACAGCCGCATGGTATCCCATAGCCAGAAAACGCATGGCCAGCGGCTCTGCCTCCCTGTCGGAAGTCATGGCATAGCCGCCTCCCGGGCAGATCAGAACCAGCGGCCGCTTCTGCTCTGGCCGCATCTCAGGCGAATTGTCCAGCAGATAGAGGATCAGCCTGCCCGTTTCTTCATACCCTTCCACTTTTATGTCCAGTTCTTCATATTTCATGATACCAGTCTCCTTATATGTAAATTGTATACCAAAACTATACATTTTTTATTTTACCATTTTCTGTCCGGCACGTAAACACGCTTTTCCTCCCGTTACACTATAACGATTTAAACAATTAAATCCCGGCTGGTTGTCAGGTATATTGAAAGATATCATAAAACGTTCTCCCCGTTTTATATACAAAATGAAGTTACAAACAGGTGATACCGGAGATACCTGGCAGTTGATCCGGTCCCGCCGGTTGTCTGAACACAACGGCGTCCGCAAACTCACCTGCTTCCGCCCGGCCTCAGACAGCCGGGCGGAAAACTTTCTCCCGGCTGTCCGTCGGTTCTGCCCGGTCAGAGCGGTGTCGGAAAACTGTTTTCTTTATCGTTACTCTTTTACGGCTAAAACAATTTCATTTCGACTAATTCCGGAGTATATTGAAAGTTAAAATAAAATGAATCGAAATGTGGCATCTGCCCGCACGGAGGTCCGCTATGACAAACGAAGATTTTATACTGATGCTTTCACGCAAATATTACAAACCCCTGTACCAGTACGCCAAAAAGATCTGTAATGACGGAAATTTTGCTGCGGATGTGGTACAGGATACTCTGCTGATTGCCTATCAGAAAGCTGATGAGCTTCAAAGTCACGAAAATATCGGCGGCTGGCTGTATCAGACCGCCCGGTACCGTATCCTTCATACTCTGGAAGAAAATCTATACTACGAAGATCTCAGCAGCATCACAGAAACCATCGGCGACAGCTCAGGATTTGAAGATGACTGCATCACCATTCTGGACCTGTACCCTGAAATTGCCAGACAGCTCAATCCGCAGGATCTCCGACTGATCATCCGACATTATGAAGAAGGCTACAACGTCAGGGAACTTGCCATGGAATACGATACCAGCTGCGCTTCCATCAAGATGCGGATGCACCGTATCCGAAGACAGCTTCAGAAAAGTCTTCGCGAATATTTTACCTGATCTGATCATGCCTTACCGCAGTACTCCAGTATCAGTTCCGCTACCCTGGTTTTATGGACGATGTAGCTTCCATGTCCCTCTCCTTCAAGAATCCTGAGTGAAGCTCCTGGTATATGCTCCGCTATAAAACGGGTGTCCTTTTCCAGTATCAGATCTTTGCTGCCCGCCAGCACCAGTGTCGGCGTATCAATTGCCTGCAGCTGCTTTTCGCTGATATGCGGCTCGGTAAGCATCAGCGTAAGAAGCGGATTTTTGCGGATACGGTTTATAATCCTGAGCATGATTACCAGCCGCCTGCGCACCGCATCCGGTCGGGTGTTGGCGCCGCTGATGATCATTTTATCCAGAAGCCCCGGGTGTCTGACCGCCAGCAGCAGACCGATGATGCCGCCGTCACTGAACCCGTAATAGATCACATGTTCCAGATGCAGGGCCTGAATAAACTGATACACATCCTCCGCCATGTCATCATAGTGGAACTCTGAAACCTTCTGGCTGCTCCCATGACCGCGGCTGTCCAGCAGATAACAGGTAAAATGCTGAGACAGAAGCTCTGCTGCTTTATCAAAAACAGTGTGATCCTCGCCATTGCCGTGCACCATCACCAGCGGAGTACCGCTGCCGGCCACCTCATAGAAAAGCTCCACATTATTGACTGTAATTTTCATAGATAAAAACACCTCCGACCATCATTTTCTGTATTATACTACACAAAAGATGCTCTGTCCATTTTCCGGAAACAGAATCAGTGACATGTTATATATGAAATAAAAAAACTGCTTTTATAAGGATACCTTTCCCAGCCAGTGGACCGACTTTCTTACACTTTCCGCTGAGGAGCATTCAATGGTACAGGTCGCGTCAGGCGAAGCGTCAAATACAACAGCCAGACTTTCCGCCGCCGGCGCACTGCCTTCCCCCAGAGCCAGATGGGAATCGGCTGTACCATCGTTATCATGAAGATGGACATGCTTTACATGATTACCCAGCTTTTCTGCCCATTCCACCGGGGAATAACCGGAATAACAGTAGGCATGTCCCACATCGAGACAAAGTCCGAAATCGGGATGAGTAATCCGCTCCGCCACTTCCAGAATGGGATCGATCTCCGGGTCCTGCACATTTTCCATAAGAATCTGAATCCCTTCCTTCCCCTCCAGAAAGCGGTTGTAGAAATCCACCACCCGGTCAGCCCATCCGATCAGCATATAAACCTTTGGGATATAGCAGGTATGATAAATGATTTTCCGGGCACCCAGCGCCTTCGCCGCCTGATAGCACTGCTCATAGCGAAACCTGGTGGCATCCAGCACCAGATTGTCAAATGCCATGGGATTCAGATCGAGAAAGGGACCATGAAGCAGCAGCCTGTCCGTCTCCATATATTTCATCCGTTTCCGGTAGCTTTCAATCGTATCGGAAAGCCGGTTCAGACTGTCCGCCATGGAAAATTCAATACTCTCCACGCCGCAGCCGGTTTCCCGGATCAGTTCCCGCATCTGCTCATCACCGGGCAGATGACTGATGTACAGCTGCCCTTTTCCATTAAAAATACAGCCATCTGTAATATTGTGCATATCCTCATTCTCCCTGTCCCACAATGCGGGCAGTCAGTCTTTTCATATAGCAGCGGACCATGCAGGCGATGACTTCCCGCGCTGATTCCTCAGATTCTGTTTCTGTGGACCCTATCCCATTTTGCTCTGTTTCTGTGGACTCTGTCCTTCTTTGTTCCAGGTTTTCCGGCACCATTTTCTCTGAACCGTCGCCTTCAGCACGTTTCAGCTCCGCCATCTCAAGAACCCCTTCTGCCGCTTTCCACGCTTCTGCAGGACTCAGCAGCCCCCAGTCGATCTGATCCAGCAGGTGGGCATAAAGTGACGTGCACGTAACCAGCATCTCATTGGTTTTCAGCTGATCCAGCCGGTTCTCAAATTCGTAACGGGGAATGTCCCCCGTTTCCTGCTCATCCGACTGTCCGCCGGATACGGACAGTTTTTCCGGATACTGATCTGATTTTTGTTCACCTGATAGTTGATGATGCGATTGTTCTATGTCTGACCGGTACAGCTCCCAAAGCGTATCCGATGTGACACCGAACCGATCCATGCGGCGGATGATGTCATGCTGCCGCCGGGGACTCAGACCGGTCTGGCGGTACAGTGCTTCCTTTACCGCTGCTTTTACTGTTTTTCCGATGGATTCCCCCAGCAAACTGTGATGTCCTGCATCGGTTAATGTATGTTCCGATTCCGGATTGCACACCACAATAATGCCGTCGGTTCCCGACCCGGTGGCCAGTCCTCTCGAATACCGGCTGGCAGCCAGCAGTTCCTGAAGGGCAGCAACCTTGGCCTCCGCACAGGAAACCATGGCCTTTGCCAGCGTTCCCCGGGGAAAATCGGCATCGATGTGCAGAATGATATTAATCGTACCCGGATTGACAGTATCTGATTCAACTGTATCCCTATTTGGTTCTTCGCTGTAGCTTGCCGAATCTCCGATACGGGCGCCGTTGCCTTCAATTCCTCCTGTGACGATGGCTGTTACCGTAAAATACGCCTGCTCCATGGTCTGAATGGAGACATTTTCCATGCTGGCAGCAGTGCAGAAACCGGTGCAGCTTTCCGGATCCAGCCCCAGATCCTGCCCTGCAATGACATCAAGATGCTCCCTGTAAGTGGGGGCTCTCAGACGAAATTCCATACCGGGGCCCGGATTTCCGTCGTTGTTGAAGACCGCCTGCAGATCGTCCCGGCAGCCGCCGTGATTCAGCCCGGTGCTGATGACCCGGCGTTTCCCCCGAAAATACAGCACCAGAGATTTTTTATAGTAATGCAGTTCATCACCGCATGATAATGTACGGATTTTCATAATCGATTCCTGTTCTGTTTTATTGCTGTTCTGTTTTATTGCTGTTCTGATTAATCGCTGTTTTGACTGTTCACTTCCTGCTCTTTCAGAATACGCAGAAATTCATCGTGATCACCGAAATAAGTGATTTTTTTAACTTTTCCGATTTTTTCCAGAACAGGAACCAGTTTTCCTCCGGTATAATCACTGCTTAACGCATTTTTATGGAAGAAAATCCTGCCGGACATGTTTTCCAGCCCCTGCAGATTCATAAGATTGCCGATGCCAAAAGGCACATCCGCCACCAGAATGATGTCGGCATCCTTCATCAGTTCCAGATTTTCCTTCTGCTTTTCCTCCGTAACCGGCGTAAACGGCTCCGCTTCCACACATTTCAATCCCAGCTCTTTACAGACAGCCCAGTCCTCACTGCCCTGATTGATCACACCCGCAGTCAGCTCGTATCCCCGGTCGTCCAGTTCCTCCAGCAGACGCACCGCTCCGCTGGCACCGCAGATCACATGAATCCGGCAGCGGCCGCCCACCTGTTCCTCCTGCATCACACGGATGGGTACGATCTCCGGCTTGTGAAACATGGGACTTTCCCGGATCACCAGCTTCATCTCGTAAAGTTTCTCCATATTTTCCCTGTTGATGATCTCCTGAGGTGTTCCGTCAGCCGCCACTTTCCCGTCCTGCAGCATGATCATCCTGCGGCAGAACCGGGAAGCCATATTGATATCGTGAAGGACCGCCAGGACGGTCATATGTTCCTTTTCATTCAGCCTGGCGATCAGTTCCATTACCTCGATCTGGTGGTGAACATCCAGTGCGGAGGTGGGCTCATCAAGCAGAATAATCTGCGGTTTCTGTGCAATGGCCCGGGCCAGAATCACCCGCTGGCGCTCACCGCCGCTCAGCTCATTGTACAGCCTGCCCCGAAACATCTCCGTATTGGTCATCTCCATGGCATTTTTTACGATTTCGTAATCCTCCTGTCTCTCCTTTTTTCGGAGTCCCAGATAGGGATTACGCCCCATCATGACGATATCCTCCACCGTAAAATCATACTCCACATGGTATGACTGAGGCACGACAGCCACCAGACGAGCCCGCTCCCGGTTCTTCAGCCGGGAATGCGCCTTCCCGCAGATAGTGATTTCCCCGCTTTTCAGAGGGAGAAGGCCGGAAATACACTTGATCAGCGTAGATTTTCCGGTACCGTTGGAACCAATCAGACCCACAAATTCCCCCTCCTGAACGGAAAAAGTGACATTTTCCAGAATCAGACGATCACCGTATCCCGCCGAAACATTCCGGCAGTTCAGCAGTTCTCTGCTCATCAGAAACCGCCCCCTTTCTTCGTTTTTCGAAGCAGGTACAGAAAAAACGGTCCGCCGCAGACGGACGTGATGATTCCCACCGGAATTTCCCAGGCCACCATGCTCCGGGCCAGTGTATCGCAGATAATCAGAAACGTACCGCCGAACAGCAGTGAAAGGAGCATGATCCGGTTATGTCTGGGACCGGCCACCATCCGCACCACATGGGGAACCACCAGACCCACGAATCCGATGATTCCGGTCACGGAAATGATGGATGCAGTGATCACGCTGGAAGCAAACAGCACCTTCCGCTTGAGAAATTCCACATTTACCCCCAGCTGAATAGCTGTATCCTCCCCGGTGAGCATAATATCAAGCTCTCTTCCCGAAGTCAGCAGCAGGATAATTCCCACAACAGTCCATGGAACCACCTGCCCGATCTGGCTCCAGCCTTTGCCGTTTAAGCTGCCCATGGTCCAGTACACGATCTGATCCATGCTTTCCCGATTCAGAAGCATCACCAGAGAATTCAAAGCGGAAAGTGTCTGGCTGACCGCAATACCGGACAGAAGCAGCGTGGATACCGGCACTTTTTTTCCCACTCTCGAAATATTGTAGACAAGCCCGATTGTTAAAAATGAGCCGGCAAACGCAAGAAGCGTTGTGCCGCTCATTCCCGGAAAGCCTTTATCAAAATGAAGTACAATGCCGATTGCCGCTCCCAGAGCCGCACCGGAAGATACGCCCAGCACAAAGGGATCCGCCATGGGATTGCGGAAAATCCCCTGAAAACCGGCTCCGCAGACCGCCAGCCCCGCTCCCGCAATAAAACCGAGAATCACCCGGGGAAGACGTACATTTTTAATGATGGTGATGCTCCCCGATGAAATCCCCTCCAGATCAACAGGCAGATGCAGAATCTCACGGGCCAGAATCCGGTTTGCATCCACAAAGGAAATGGAAGCGATTCCTGTCACGGTGCAGGCATACATCAATACGAGACACAGCACCACAGACAGAACAATCAGCAGCTTCCTGTTCATTTTACCGTTCATGGACAGGCCTCTACTGCGCATCCTTAAACAGCTCCGGATAAATATCCTGTGCCAGCAGGCGGATGCCCTCTACGATACGGGGACCGGGCCGCTGAATCATATCGGCCTCTTTGGAAAGCCCGTCATAAAAAACGATCTGATCATTTTTGATGCACTCCAGCTCATTGAGACCCGAAGTTCCTTTCAATTCATCCACTGAGGTGTACAGAGAAATGTACAGATCAGGATTTTTCTCGATAATGGTCTCCACGGAAAGCTGAGGCCATGTCTCACCGGAATCAGCCGCAATATTGACTGCTCCCAGCTGGTTCAATTCATCATCCAGCAGAGAACCGGGACCTGCACTGAAGAAAGAACCGATATCAACAAAAACCGATTTTTTCTTCTCAGCAGCCGCAGTGATCTTCTGCACCTCTGCCAGATCCTTCTCCATTCCATCCACCACTTCCTGTGCATTGTTACTCAGGTTCAGCACCTGACCGGCCAGCAGAATATCGGCCTCAACTGCCTCCACAGAATTGGCTGAGAAAACAACTACTTTAATACCGGCCGCTTCCAGCTGTGTTCGGATGGCATCATCCAGATAATCGGATACAAAAACCACCTCCGGCTCGCGGGCAATAATCAGCTCCGTATTGGGATCCGTATACGTACCGATGGATTCCACCTGAGAAGCCTCCTCAGGGTAAGAACAGTAATCGGTACGGCCCACAACTTTATCACCGCCGCCGATGGCAAACAGAATCTCCGTAGCAGAAGGAGAAAGGGAAACAACTCTCTCCGGCTCCTTCTCCAGAACCACTTCATTGCCGAAATCATCTGCAATCGTCAGCGGATAAATCACCGCCCCGGAAGTATCGCCGCCTGCTACCTCAGGCAGACTGCTGCTTTCCTCCTGCGACTGCGCCCCCACTGCCTCAGTTTCCTGATTTCCGTTTCCGGTATCTGATGTACCCTCATCTTTTCCTCCGCCGCAGCCAGCCAGCGCAAATGTGGACAGACACAGCAGAACCGCCATAAATAATGGCATGAATTTTCTCTTCATATGAATATACCCTCCTTGAATTTTGTGCACCGCATCCGGGCCGGGCACGGCTGCAGATACACATTAAAAGTTTCACCCAAAGTATAACATAAAAGTCTTATCTGGTGAACTACCCTTTATGACGAAATGAGGGGTGGTGAGGTCCGGCAAACAGCCTGTGATGATATCAAAAAATCTTCTTTTACCTGCCTTTATGAAATATATCCATGTGATTATAAAAATTCCTGTACTACAAACCACAAAATTAAAATCAACATTACAGATGTGCAAAACAGGCTCATGTAATTCATAAAACCTGAAAAGATTTTTCCAGATGAATTGTCTGACCATTGTCCATATGTACTGTCCAGAATAGAAACTCTCCTTCAGTGTCCTGATCATATGCTTGCATTTCTTTATTCTCTTCTTCTGAAAGCCGGGTCTTTGCAATCAGCTGATTATTTTCATATTGAAGAATTACTCCTTTTGTCTCATAATCGACATAAATGTACAGGCGGTCCTCCTCATCCAGAAAATAAACCGGATAATCCCGCTCGTCAAACATGAAAGAACAGATATATTTTCCATCCTGATTAAATTTCTGTATTACATGATCTCCACCCAGACCTTTGACATATAGATTTCCCCTGGAATCCTGCAATACGGATTTTTCGCAGATTAAATTAGTTGCAGGATTACAAACTCCTATAATATTCCCTCTCTTTCTGAAATCTACCTGACCTCCAGCAGGGGCTGCCAAGATTGCAATCCATGATACAAAAGCAACAATCGCCAGAATCACCTGTGTCAGGATGATTATAATTTTCAGTTTTTTTTTCATGAATTTTCCTCTCTTTCTGTGAAATACCAACAGAATAATGCAATGGTTCTATTGAACATCTTCAATTCACAACTACCAGCTCCGGTATCGTGGATTTTCCAGAAACTCATTAATAAACTCCTGATTTTCCCATTTTTCCAACACAGGAAGCATCGTTTCTTTTATGATCGTTACTATATCCTGAAAACTGTTTTCAATTTTAGATGATTCTACGGACCACCAAATGTCTCTCGATGAATAAACCAGTTTGCCTAAACGACAGTTTACAAAAGAGCACTCTTCTCCTGCTTCAGAAATTAAAATATTAATTGTAATCCAAGGACGACGTCTCTCTTTTTGTATTTCTATATAAATTGTAAATCCTGTTTTCGTATTTTTTTTAAAAGTTCTAAGTGACCTCGGGGGATCTGGTTCATATCCATTTTCAACCAATATTGGTTTTAAAATCTTTCTGATGTATTTATTGTACATAGTATTGATTCCTCCATTCATATGCTTTCTCAAAAAAGTCTTCATCATCATCTGATTGTTTTACCCATTCCAGCATCTCTTCCATCATATTCTTCCAATACATTTCCGGATCTTCATCTGATTGTTTTACCCATTCCAGTCTCTCTTCCAACATCTCTTTCGTCATATTTTTCCAGTACATTTCCGGATCTTCATCCAAGGATAACGTGTTCCTGACAATCAGTTTATCAGCTAATGATTCTGCGTTTTTATAGTTATTTTTTATTAAATATAGATTAAATAGTGCTAAACAATCTGATAAAACAAATGCTTGGCTCACAGCATGGTCGATATAATATTGTATCAGATCCATAATTTTATCAACAGAATTGTATTTATCCCAATATTTCTCTCCATACCTTTCCAGCATTTCTACTATCTTAGTTACAGGCGTTTTGGCTGACCACCAATATGTATCATACATAGGTGACTCTAATGCCTTTAAATCTTTATATTCTATGCAATTCAGTACTTCTTCTCTCTGATTTATCAGGACATATTCAGCCAACTTTACAGAAAAAAAATCATCTCCATGTACTATAATTTCAATTGTATCAATACATATAATGTCATGGATTCTTACAAACAATCTATCATTAAACTTTTCAAAATGTTTCTTACAAAGATAATCATATAATATTCTGTCATTTAATATATTAATCACTAATATACTCCTTCCTTTATTTGAACCCAATCACACATGCTGCGTGATAACTTTCTTACAGGTTTCGACATTATTATTGTATAAGCAACGTTTTTGCTTTATAACCCTAAATCCCTTATTTGGGTCACTAAATAGCCTCCTGAAAGGAGCCAGAAGCCTGTATTATCAACGATTAGCATTGATATAAAAATTTAGTGACTATAGAAATATAATCAATAAATTAGCGAACAGATTTTCAGTATTTTCAAAAGTATCATTTTGGTATATCATAGAATCGTGGCACCTCTTTGGATTTTTGTGTTTCGCGATTCAATTATACCAAAGATTGGTGCCTTTTTCATGCTTTTTATGTCAAGACATCAATCTGATTCTGCATTAAACCTGAATAATCAGGCATTTATACCGGCTTTGCCGGTGGGAAAGTTGAGTTAATTCTTAAGGTATTCCTGTTTACGCCAGAATAACATCAGTATTCAATTTTTACAGTATATCCTTCCAATACATCACTGGCAGATTCACTGATCTGTGAACACTGGTCTTCAGAAAATCCGATGGTTTCTCCATCATTCAGTGTGACATTGTTACCAGGTACATATAACGCAGCGTCTGTCAAAAGCCGAAAGATTTCTTTACCGGTGTGAATTGTTCAGTACTTCGATTTCCTTTTTCCATAGCAGTTCATTCCGTATGTATATCCGCAGTGTGTTTTTCCATGATCTGGTCTGTAGCCTCCAATGGCATGCCCAATCAATCGCAAATATTTTCGTTTGAATTGAAAGTACCAGTAATGATCAATTCTATATCTTTTGATGTTCTGGAAAAAAATCTCCAACACTCTTCATCAATCGAACTGTTAACAAAACACCTGAAAACCAACTTATTAGAAAAAAATAATTCCAAATCACCATTTCTTGACAAATATATATCATTTACATAAATATTTGTATTTTGGGTAAAAACATTTTTTATTTTTTCATCAAAGAGATTATTCCCCTGCGGCTCCCAGTCAAATGTATCAGACCATTCGACACCAGAAGGGGGCACATACATATCAGACGATGCCAATTTAACATGTGCCTGTTCGTCCTCTATTCGCCATGGACACTGAAAATCCAATACATATTCCCCTGTTTGTATTTTATCACCGCAATAATTTTTTATAAACATTTTTTGTCCTAGATTGATCCATAAAAGATCACAAGATCTTCCTATAGAAATCAATTTTTGATGTTTCAAATAATTTATAACACACATCATTATTCCTCTAGAAAATGGATAAATATTACATATTTATCCATTTTCATCTAAATAAACAAAGACAATGACTATTTATTAAACCTGAATTATTCACGGTCGAACAGCATCAATGCTGAAAACCGCGTAGTAACTGCATTTTAATCGAATATTGCTTTTCACCTTTTAAGTGAATAGAAAAAGACCTCTATCTGTGGTAAAATTTAGGTGACAAATCAAAATAAATACCCCAGAAAGAAGGTCTCTCTATGGATATTTTAAACACTGTAAGTCTGGAAAGCAATACCCAAATTAAAATTAATTTTGACGGAGGCGATTTATCCTCCGATGCAGGACTTCTCCTGTTCAAAGAGTTCCTGTTTAAGATTGGAGCAGTTAAGCTTATCGATCGTATGTTCAAAACCAATGATACTGCACGGTTCCGTATACATAAAGATAATGCAAATCTGTTGCAGGTGATTTGTCAGATTATCAGCGCCTACTTCGAAGATGACTGTGCAGATGAACTGACAAATGAACCGGTCATGAAAACGGTCTTAGACAAGGATGCGCTGGCATCCCAGCCCACCTTATCACGTTTCTTTAACCGCATGGATTCAGATACCCTCGGACAGCTGAACCAGATCACCCGTGAGCTCCGTAAAGCCATCTATTCCATAAAGAAACCGGAATTCATGCTTTTTGATATTGACTCTACACTTCTTGATACCTATGGGAATCAGGAAGGGGAAGGCTTCAACTATCATTATCAGGCGCACGGCTATCATCCGCTGCTGTGCTATGATGGACTGACCGGCGACCTTCTGAAAGCAGAGCTTCGAGATGGTACCATGTACTGTGGCAAGAATGCAGACCTTTTTATGAAGTCTCTTTTGGATGAATTCATTCACGATTTTCCGGAACTGCCGCTTTTTCTCCGCGGTGACAGCGGTTTTGCATCACCGGCTCTGTACGAAGTTCTTGAAGACAAAAACTGCAGATATGCCATCCGGCTGAAGGAGAATGCAAAGCTCCGTGAATTAGCCGAAGACGAAAACCAGGCATTGTACCGCGCAACAAAATACAACCAGGTGGATTATGCCGTCGAGTATGGTGAATTCCTGTATCAGGCAGGCTCATGGAACCATCCACGCAGAGTGGTTTTCAAAATCGAAAAGCCTTATGGACAGATGATCAACCTGTATACCTTTCTTGTCACAACACTGGAAATGGAGCCCTATCAGGTGATTCAGTTCTACTGCGGCAGGGGCAAAATGGAAAATTTCATCAAAGAAGGCAAAAGCGGGTTTGACTTTGCATCTGTAAGCAGTGCCTCCAGGCTGGTAAATGCGAACCGCCTTCAGGTTCATGCATTCGCTTATAATCTGTTCAACTGGTTCAGGCGACTGGCTCTTGCTGTCAGCATGAGAAAACAGCGTATCGATACCATTCGGTTAAAACTGCTGAAAACAGCCGCAAGAGTGGTAAGATCAGCACGATATAAATATTTCAAACTGTGCAGCAGCTGTCCCTACAAGAAAGAATTCTACGAGACACTGGAGAATATCCATAACCTGCGCCCACAGTTGGAATAACAACTTTTAACGAACCTTGACAACCACAATCGGCTTTTGAACCTGCCGCAGGAGAAGTCTGCCCTTTTTTAGGCTGTCTTCTGGCAAAGCGAGATAGTGAGAGTGGTTCAATGGTAACAACGGTAGATTTCATGTACACTTATTCTACCGTGAATAATTCAGGATTAATATACTTTAAATCCTTTCTCTAGTAAAGAGATTAATGACGGACTGGTATAATACTTCCTTTCATCGAATCTGTTATAATAATACAGTAAATTTTTCTTTACCCATTTTACCAATTGCTTATACCAATGATCTAAAGATTCATCTTTCCTTAAATAGTTACCTTGTGAATCATAAATGTTCATTTCAAGCCATAAACGTCCTATTGTAATACCATTTTTATAAGCACCAACAATAGTACGAGTCCATTCAATCACTGGATCATAGTAAGCATCTATTTTTTCTGTACTATTTTTATTAAAAGTGTTTTTATTTTTCTTTTCCAAAAAATAAAGAATAAACCAACCATTTCCAGAATTTTTTAAAGGTAATTTATCAATCGGTTTATGATTTATTGCATCATATATAATTCCACTATTTGAAACAAACTTAAAAAAACGCTCTTCATCATTTTCATCCATTAAAAAAAAAATTTGTTTTCCCATTAACAGTCTCCTCATATTTTTTATTTATACTATAATTGGTTAGGGTGTCAAAAGTAGCAATTTAAATTGCCACATTTTCCACTAGTGTGCCAGCAAGTTGATTTCTGGAGTAATGTATGATACCATATAGTCATCCAAATCTATTTACGAAAGAAGGAAAATTATATGGGACGCCCTACTCAATATACAGTTTCTCTCAGTCAGGAAGAGAAAGAAAAACTTTTAGCAATGAGCAAAGATAACAATCTTTCAGCGCGTGTTTCCAAACGTGTTCTGATTCTTCTGGCTCTGGACAATAAAAAGGATTCCAATTTAAATCACAGACAGATTGCTTCTGCATTGAATACAACTGTTACTACGATTGTGGCAACAGCACGCAATTATTCTCAGAATGGCCTGGATTCTGCAATTTCCCATCATTATAATCCTTCATCCGTCCGTCCACATAAAATAAATGGTGAACTGGAAGCTCATGTGATCCAGCTCGCCTGCGGGGAAGCACCTGAGGGGCGTGCCCGCTGGACATTGGAACTTCTGACAGAAGAAGTAAATAAAAAAGGTGTAGCAGAACCGGTCAGTAAAGAAACCATTCGCATGATGTTAAAAAAAATGAACTTAAGCCTCACATGAATGAATACTGGTGTATCCCACCGAAAGAAAATGCCGAATTTGTAGCCTGCATGGAGGATATTCTTCACATATATTCTCTTCCATATAATAAAGAACTTCCGGTTGTCTGCATGGATGAAAAGCCTTATCAGCTTCTCGGAGAAGCAAGAGAACCTCTGGAAGCCAGACCCGGAGATACCAAGAAGCTGGATTCTGAATATGTCCGCTGCGGAACCTGCAGTATTTTTGTATTTACAGAACCACTTGCAGATTACCGCCATGTCAGCGTCCGTCAGCATCGTACAAATCGGGACTGGGCTGAAGAAATCCGTTATCTTCTGACAGAAATTTATCCGGAACATGAAAAAATAATTCTTGTAATGGATAATCTGAATACACATACCAAAGCGTCTTTATATCAGAATTTTCCTGCTGAAGAAGCTGCTGCACTGGCGAACCGTCTTGAGATCCACTACACGCCAAAACATGGAAGCTGGTTAAACATTGCAGAAATCGAATTAAATGCCATGACCAGACAGTGTCTTGACCGAAGGATTGACGATATCCAGAAATTGTCTGAAGAGCTTTCTGCGTGGGAAAGCAGACGCAACCTGAATCGCAGGAGTGTTAACTGGCACTTTACAGCGAAAGATGCAAGGATAAAACTTTGTTCATTATATCCCAAGTTTGGCTCATGAAAACGGGTCAGACTTGAGAATAATTTGATTTAGAAATCAACTTGCTGGTACACTACCTTGACAATCAGCGAAAGGAAGATTTATAATATTTTATATGTATCGCTAATCAAACCAATCTACCGATTTACAGAAAAGTACACATTATTAGAGAGTGGGGGAATGGCGATGGGATGATAAGAAAGAGGAGGGAAAAATCATGAAATGTAAAAAAAAGAAATTATTAGCGATGTTTCTTGCGTTGACAATGAGTGTGAATTTGTTTACAACAAGTGTTTGGGCGGAAGAAGATTTGGCTGAAGATAATCAAAAAAGTGTAATTGTAGAACAGACACTTAGTTCTGGTACCTGTGGACCGAATCTGAATTGGACATTGTCGGATGATGGAATATTAACTATCAGTGGAAGTGGAAGAATGGATAGTTGGTCAGGTAACTGGCATTTGCAGCCTACTCCGTGGTATGAAAATCGTGATTCGATTAAAGAAGTAGTTATTGAAGAGGGAGTAACGAGTATCGGAGGTGATGAATTTCGTCGGTGTAGTAATCTTACTAAAATAGTAATGCCGAAGACTTTAACTTCTATCCAGGGTTATGCATTTGACTATTGTAGTAGTTTGAAGGATATAGATATTCCAGAGGGTGTAACGCATATTTATGAGTATACATTTGAGGATTGTAGTAGTTTGAGTAATATAAATATCTCAGCTAGTGTAACTGATATTGAAAAATATGCATTTACTGGATGTAGTAGTTTAAAA
>JALFLM010000122.1 GCA_022774705.1 Lachnospiraceae bacterium
AACAGCATATTGATCTGCCCCGGCGCTTTGTTCCTGAAATACCTTCCGAAACCAGACATACACACGGGAAGCAGCAAATTACAGACCAGCATAAAAAACCAGAAACCAATCATATGAATGCACCTCACTTTACTATATTTAGTATTACTAAGTACATTCTATTACTGCAATGGCATAATGTCAATTCAAAAACGTAATTTGCAGGAATGCTGTAAAACCAAAAAACTTCGCAGAACAAAGACTTTTCATCTTTACCCTGCGAAGTTTCTGTTTCTGATTTCGTTCCGAAACAGACAATTACCTTTCCCGACAGGAAAGTATTATCTGAATTTTACTGCTGTTCCGTAAGCCATTACTTCGGCTGCTCCCTGCATAACGGCTGCCGATGCATAACGGACATTGACGATGGCATCTGCTCCCAGAGCTTCTGCTTCCTCAACCATACGCTTGGTTGCCAGTGCCCTGGCATCGTTCATCATCTCGTTGTAGGCTTTCAGCTCACCGCCCACAAGAGTTTTAAAACTCTGCGTAATATCCTTTCCCAGATTCTTGGACTGAATGGTGCTGCCTTTAACCAGACCCAGCATCTCCAGCTCCTTACCGGAAATATAATCAGTATTCACCAAGATCATCTTCCTCACCGCTCCTTATCTCTTCAATTCGCTCAATCAGCACATAAACACAGACTGCCGCCAGAATCAGGGGAACTGCTCCGAACACAATCTTCGCAATCAAAGGAATGCCCTCGATATAAAAACACACACAGGCAAACCCCACGTAATACAATACAAAAAGAATCGTTATAATAATCGGCGCAATCATCTTTTTTCCGTGCATCTGCTTTCACCTCACATTCTGATCTGCTGAATCCAGCATAGCATAAATGAGAAATATTTACAATGAACCTGCGAAAAATAAAGAAATCTTAACAACTCTGTATGCTGCCGCTAAGACTTCCGTTCAGTTTTTGGATTCTAATCCATTTTATGGTCATCTTCCATAATAAAAGGCTGTGCCGTTTCCTGTCCCCAGGATGTGTCATACTTTTTCATCAGATAAGTTTCCAGATCCTTTTTCGATTCCAGCCTGATAACCTGATACGGTTCCTGAAATGCCAGTTTCTCGATGAAATACAGTCCGTCATCAACGGTGAGCAGAACTCCCGCATGCCCGATGAGCAGTTCATTTTCATCTTCCGACAGCTGGTCATGGAACCAGACGGTAATGAGGGAAACACGGTCACTCTCATCAAAACGGATTCCTCTCTCCTTCCAGTTCTCCTGTATCTTTGCCGCATGCACTGATACATCCTTTGTACCCTCTGTGGGAATCACAGAAAACAGCCTGCGGAATGCATTCAGGTCACCGCTGTGAAGAAGCACCGAATCATCCTCGTCCAGAGCTTCCCTGTCCAGAAAAAGCTCCTCATCCCGAATCTCACCATCAGGATCCGTCTCGACAAAATCTCCAAACAGCCCGAAAGCCGTAATCCGGCAGTTATATCCCTCAAAATCCGGATTGCTCTCCAGCCACTGCTCCTGCAGATCATAAGGGTCGTATCCCGGCGATAAAATATCCGCCTTTTCAAAACTGCCTTTCAGCAGGGAAGAATCCACACTGGAATTGAACTGCTCCACATGTCGGAAAAAAACATCCCTGCGTTCCTCTGAGATACCCACATCTTTCAGAAGCTGGTCCACCTTTTTGCAGGCAGTTTCATCCGCAAGATTGGTATATTCACAGACAAACGCGTCCTGTCCTTCCATCTGCTCTTCATCCATCTCTGAAATATCCTGTACAGATGTACCGGATTCTGTTTCCTCTGAACAGTCCACACTATCTGATGAACTGCCTGACCATTCTGTCCCGGCTGAAGATCCGCTCAAAGACCCGTCTGCAGAATCAGGATTCCTGCTGCAGCCTGTACACAGCATCAGTACCAGAAGAGACAGGATCAAAAACGCTTTCTTCCATACCCTTTTTATCATATCTCTTTTTCCACAATCTATCCAACCCTTTACTCAGCTTTTTCAACGGATATAATCTTACCAGTAAAAGGATCAATCTCCGAGACTTCGCCGGTATACGTTACCGTAACTTTATCCCCCGTTTTCAGTGAATCCAGCCCCTCAGGCTTTTCATCAAAAGCAAAGGCATAGTATGTATCCTCACCCTCTTTGAGTACAAACATGAAGTCCTTGATCTCATCCAGGGTACCTGTCATGGTCTTTTCTTCTTCCTCTTCACCGGATTGTACTTCCTCGCTGCTGCCTGCCTGCGCATCTTCTGCAGACGCATCCGCAGTCTGCTTTTCCTCAGCTGACGCATCCGCCGCCAAATTGTCTGTCTGTACTTCACCGGAAACTTCTGTACCGGCCGGATCTGCCGCCGGTTCCTTCTGAGAACCGCACCCCGCGAACAGTGATACTGATAAAATTACTGTAAAAATCAAAACTGCTTTCTTCATATACACATACCTCTCTTCCATCAGTTTTACAGCAGGGCAGGAAAACAGTGCAAAAAAAATGCAGTAATATCCTGTCCTGCTATAGCTTTTATGGTTATACCATGGAAGGCTGAGAAACACAATAAAGAAACAGTTAAGAATTCTTTAAGTTATTTTAAGTTATGATAACAGATTACTGTTCACAGATTCGCAAACATTTCTTTTGTATAAAAACGAACGTCTCCTTTCTTCATTTCATCCCTCTGTCCACGAGTGCAGCGGATAAACGGAAAGACAGCCTGCAAAGGAAAATCCCGGCAACTTCGGCGCCAGAGGTACTGCCAGCAGCAATATGGAGAAAAAACTGCCCGAATATGATTTTTCACGGCAATGACGATCCTAAATCTTCAAAATACCGGTCCACACCGTCGTAGCTTTCCGGTGCCTGCTCTCCATGTTTCTCCAGAATGCTCTGAATCTCTTCTTTCACCATCTGTGTTTCCACTGATGTACTTTCCAGATCAAGGATTTTATAACTGCCGTCATGCTCTGTAAGCGTTACTTTCAGCAGATCACCGACAGAAGTCCGGTTCTGCGCACTGCCGTCTCCCCAGGCAAAGGAATATTTTACATATACCTCCGCCTCCATACTTACCCCGGCTTCCATGCTGCCGCCATTACCGCTGGTATCCTTATCTGTACTGTTATCCGTAAACTTTTTAACTGTTGCTTCCTGAAACTGAACCCGGCAGATTCCTCCCTGAGATTTATTGTACGATTCCCTCGTAAAAATCAGCTGTTTTTCCAGAATATAACCGTTAATGCCGGTAAAGTCATCTCTTTCAGCTTCTTTCCGGCTGTCAGAAAGCAGCATGCTGTAAAAATCCGTAAAGTAGCTGTGCAGTTCCTGTGTCAGCTGATCTTCTGTTTCTGTCAGTGCACTGCTGCCGCTGTCGGCAATGTGGTTTTCCGTATTATTGTCCATACCGCCGCTGACCATCCCTGTTCTTTCCGTCATACTGTCAGCCTCCGCATAATTGGTGCATCCCACCAGCCCGCCTGACAGAATACAAGTCACCATTACCGCAATGACCATAAAAATCCCGCATCGTTTCCGGTTTCTATCCATAATATTGTCAAATCTCCGTTTCAATATTTTCGCACCTCCATTCATCTGTGTGGACAGTCTGCTTCCTCTCTGCCTGCCCTGCACGGCCGTCATCAGAATCGTTTCCATATAGACTTTTCTCTCCGCCGCATCTGCGCCTTCCGTTACCCGGTCATCGCAAAAACGCTCCATGTCTGTATCCGCTGCCCGAAACAGCAGATAAACCGCAGGATTAAACCAGTGAACCGCATTGACTGTCAGAAAAAACAGCTTGCGCCACGAATCCCTTCTTTGATAATGTGTCAGTTCGTGCCGGAGCACAAATTCCAGCTCCTGATCCGTATACGTTTCATAAGGCAGAATCAGTGCCGGACGAATCAGACCTATGATCATGGGACTGTCCGCCCTGCTGCTGACCAGTGCGGGGATGTTTCCTCTGATATGCATCTGCTTTTGCATCTGCTCCAGTTTCCCGGAAATCACCGGATTTCTCACACCATGGCTCCAGCGGATGATCTGCTTCCTGTAAACATGGTATTTTATAAACTGATATAGGGAAAATATCAGAATTCCCACAAGCCATATCAGAGGCAGAGGTTCATTTATCCAGACTGTTATTGACTGTACCGGGGCAGAACCGCTTTCCAGACCCTGCTGCAGATTGTCTGAAAGCTGCCGGCCATTTTCCTGATCAGGCTGTCCGTTTTTCTGATCTGACAGGTTATTTTCCTGAAACGGCTGTACGTTTTTTGAAAGCAACTGTCCATTCTCCCGTTCCGGCTGGCCGTTTTCCGAACGAATCTGCCCGGTCTCCCCACGGATCTGCAGCCCCTCCTGTACGTTTTTCAAAATCTGCTTCACCACTCCCGCATCAGAACCATTCACATTTACATTCAGGTAAACCGGAGTTCCCGGAAATGACGGTGCAAAAGGAATCATCAGCTGCACCGCCAGTAAAAGCCAGAGCCAGCACTTCCACCTGGCCGCATAAAACCGGTCCAGCAGGCTGCCCAATCCGTACAGCAATATAATCAGAACACCCGTTGTTATGGATATCCTGAAAAAAATGATAAACAAACTACTGATCATCAGCATCTTTTCCTTTCCTGTCTGCTCCAATCTGTCAGCCCTGCTGCTCACTCTGTTCAATCCGTTCGATCATCTGTTTCAGCTCATCAAGGTCTTTACCGCTTATGGCTTTGCTTTGGTACAGGCTTGCCACCAGATTCTGTACCGAATTGCCGTACAGTTTTTCCAGAAAAGTCCGCCCCTCCTGCGCTTTGTAGTCCTCCTCTGAAATCAGCGACGAATAATAATTGGTCCGTGTACTTCTATCACAGCAGACAAAGCCCTTCTCCGCCAGTCTGGACAGGGTCGTCATCAGAGTGGAAAGCGCCCAGTTCCTGCGTCCTTTAAGCTGGCCCAGAATATACGTCGATGTCACTGGCTCACTACTGCCCCAAAGCACCATCATAATCTCCAGTTCCGCATCGCCAAGACGTTTGCTTTTTTTATCAGTATCTTTTTTGTTCATCTTCTTTTCATCCCTTTCCGTCAAAAATCATCCCCAAAGCACCATCAGATAA
>JALFLM010000147.1 GCA_022774705.1 Lachnospiraceae bacterium
CCGGTATGGATCAGGGCCTCGCTGGCAATGCTTTTGCACAGGCTTTTCAATGTATCAGTTTCAGCGTCATCTGTCAGGAGACCCACTTCAATAGTTTCCAGACGCTGTTTCATCTGCAGCCGGAAGTCGGCGCCTGCTTCACTGACGGAGTCGTAGTATTCGGTGGCTTCATAGGCCGAGATACTGTTTTCAGAAGGAATGTTCAGATCAGAGACATCTATAACTTCCTCATACAGTGGGTTTATATAATGTTCTGTCAGGTTGATGGTTTCAGATGCTGCTGGGGCTGTTTCCGTTTCATTGGCCATAGCAGGGCAAGTCCATGCCGATAATAGGAAAACGGATGTCATTAATACTGCAAAAAAATTTTTGAGTGTTTTCATAATTTGTACTCTCTTGATAAATGAATAGTAATATAGTTTAAAATCGGATGAACCAGGTCATCCTTCTTTGATTATTATAGCACTAAGAAGATACAGAGGAAAGTTAAAATATCAAACGAATTTTCTTATATGCAACTGTCAAGTGTTAAAGGTTGACTTCATGTTGACAAAATTATGCTAAAATTGAATCATTGTGAATCTTCTTAATTTGGGGCTGAGGACATTGACAGTAAATTTTGGTAGAAGTATAATGATGCTGTTTTCTGTTTATGTTATGTTTAAAATATACGAAAGAGTAGGTAATAATCATGAATTCAAGTACTGCAGAACTTACAGGAAAAGCGAGTGTTGATAAACCGTGGCTTAAGTTTTATCCGGAGGCATTTCAAAATCTGAAAGTTCCTAAAATGACATTGGAAGCTTTTCTGAAGATGAAAAATCCGGATGAAAGTAAAGATGCATTCGAGTATTATGGAAATAGCTTTACATGGAAAGAATTCTGGCAGGAAGTAGAAATTGCCGCAAAAGCCCTGAAAGTTATCGGTTTTAAAGAAGGAGACAGAATTCCTGTGTTTTTACAGGGGGTTCCGTCACATTACATTCTGCTTTTAGCAGCTGAGAGGATTGGCGCTGCGTTGATCTGCCGTGATGATATACCGGAAGAGCTTTGTTTTGCCATTCGTAAATCAAAGGCATCAACAGCTTTTGTACATGATTATCTTTCAAAAGAGGATGAAAAATTATTCCGAACGACGACGCCGATGACCCGTATGATTAAGGTTTCTCCTTATGATTATGCAGATAAGAGCAGTATTCCGGATTATATTATTAAGGAGATTGAGTCTCGCTATCCGGCTGAGACAGGGATGACAGAGGGCGATCTTACGTGGGATGAATTTATGGATCTGGGAAGAAATTTTGTTGGTGATTATGCTGTAGCAGCTGATTTTTCCAGACCATTATTTGGCGCCTATACCAGTGGCTCAACAGGTATTTCAAAATTGGTCATTCATTCAGGTGCCAGTATGTCAGCAGTTGCCTATCAGATGTCTATTTTTGTACAGCCATCTGATACACAGGAAACCTGGTGGATTTCGGGATTAACGCCGGCACTTGTGGCAGTAACAGTTGCAATGACCATCTTTCCATGGTCAGCTGGCCTGAGAGTCATTTTTGATCCATTCTGTCCGATCGATGATATTGATATTAGATTTATGGAGCTGAAGCCGAATTACTGGGCCATGATTCCGATGATGTGCGATATCATGATGAAGAGCAGCAGGATTCCGGAAGACTATGATATGTCGCATCTGAGAAGCATCGGACCGGGTGCAGAGCAGATGAGTGAAAGAAAATATCGTGAAGCGGAAGAATTCTTCCACAGACATAACTGTATGCAGACCATAAGTGCCGGATATGGTCAGAGTGAAGGCGGGTCATGCTTTACACTGCCAAATCCACTGTTTCCGCTGAAGGATGGCTGTGTAGGTATGCCATTGCCGGCGACTGTTCTTGCTGCGTTTGACTCCGAGACGCTGAAAGAAAAAGATTACGGAGAAATAGGCGAAATCTGTATGAAGGGCCCGGGAATGATGCTTGGTTACAGCGGATACATGGGCGAAGAGAAAACGGAGCAGACGCTGATTGTGCATCCGGATGGCGAGAAATGGCTGCATACAGGTGATATTGGGTATATTACTGAACAAGGTATTGTTCATGTCCTCGGACGTGGATTTACAGAACGTTTTGGTGGCGGTTATCTGTTTATAATGAGAATGGAGAGTCGGGTAGTGGAAGCGGACGGGGTAAAGGACGGTTTCTTCTGCAGCGTACCGGATCCGGATCATGAGGGCTATTTTGTACCGTATTTGTTTGTGATTCTGGATGAGGGCAGGACGCTGGATGAAGTAAGACCGAATATTCTCGCAGCTCTGGAGAAACATGAATATCCGGCTGAAATTACTGTTATTAAGGAAAGACCATATTTCCATTTCAAGACTAACAGAAAAGAGCTGACGGCAGCCATCGTGAAAGACTGGCTGAAAAAGGAAACGGAAGGCTGACAGTAGCATGGACACAGAATGACAGGGCATCTGGATATCAGATTTGTTACAGTACAAACAGTGAGTTCCAGGGCGGCAGATCTATTGATATTCCGTCAACTCAGAATCCACAGAAAGTAATAGGCGGACTTAAAGAAGGAGAACGCTATTATATTAAAGTGCGTGCCTTCAATTCATTCGGGTCCAGGACTTATTATTCAGCATGGTCAGAGATCCAGTCAGTGATACACACAACAATTGGGCTTGATAATGTGACTGATGGTATTGAAGTTACATGGACTGACGTAAAAGAGGCCAGGGAGTACAGAATTTACCGCAAGGCATTCGGAGAAAGCAATTTTGTCTGCATCGCAGTTGTTAAAGACAAGACAATTTATGTGGATGCAGCAGTGGAAAACGGTGCAAGCTATTGTTACTATGTTGCACCGCAGGTTGCAGATGTAAAAGCTATGACGAATGTTGAGGCCCAGATGTATCTTGTTGCTCCGAAGATTGAAAAGCTGTGGAATAATTAGAAAAGTGTAGAAGGATCGAGCGTTAATGTTGCTATATCATTAACTTTAACGCCCGGTCTTTTTTAATTAGTTACATGCACGCAGCGCAGGATTTTCTTTTTCATTTACTGTATATTTTTATGTGAAAATGTGCTAATATTTAGACAGAAATATCGGATAATTTTACAGGCGGGGATAGATATGTATCGTAAACAGCAGAAAAGTATTATCAAGCATATGGATTTTCTTATATTGGATATTCTCATGCTGATCATTTCATATATAGCGGCTACCATCATTCGGGATGGCTGGCATTCCCTGAGGGCGAATGCAGCTTTTCTGACTATGCTTGGCGTACTCATCCTTTTACAGGTCATGGTAGCACTGCAGGGGAATAATTATAATGACATTCTCAGGAGAGGCTATCTGGTGGAGCTGAAGTGTGTTCTGATACAGAATGCCATTGTGCTGGCGGCCGCTTTTACTTTTATGTTTATTACAAAATCCCAGCCCAAATATTCCAGACTGGTATTTGGATATCTCCTGATAATCAATACGCTCCTGACTTATGGTGCGCATTTGATCTGGAAACGGGTGGTCCGCGGCAGAATGGTCAATAGTAAGGAGAGGACGCATCTTCTGGTGATCAGCGAATATGCCGGATTGGAGGCATGTATCAG
>JALFLM010000162.1 GCA_022774705.1 Lachnospiraceae bacterium
TCGATGTTTTTCTTTTCCATAGTCTGATTCCTCTTTTCTTATTATTTATTAGTATAAAACATCTTTGGAAACAGTTTAGTCCCATCTGCCCGTACTGTCAAGCGCAAACCCACAGAAAATCGAAATCCTAAGTTTCGCAACTACACCTATATTTAGAAGAAACACTGGATCAACAGCCAACTGCGCAATTCCGCACCGGTTTTCATACGTTTTTCTGAACCTTATCAGTGATTTCTGCCATCTTCTCCTGAAATTCCTTTGGTGTGATCCCACAGGTTTCTGCCGCTGTTTCCACATCCAGTTTCCCTTTCTGAACGAGATCAAGTAATACATCCTGTTTTCCTTGTTCTATTCCTTGCTCTATTCCTCGCTCCATTCCAATCTGCTCTCCGGCTTCTTTTCCCTGATCATACACATACGCATCCTCGGACTTCCTGTCCAGCTTTCTCTTGCGGTAAGACTCTAACGCATCCCTCATTGCTTCCGTCAGGCTCATCTCCTGTATGACGTATTTTGCTCTCTGAACCCCTGCGTTCTTTGTCTTGATCATATGCAAATCCTCCTCCGTTTCCGCGTTAAATAACCGGATCCAGTCATCCATTCTGCTGTTTCCAGTCAGTTTTTTTCGTAACTCTATGATATGCAATTCCAGCAGATCTGAGTAATCTTTCCCCATCTCGTCCCGCATACGGTATACCGAATGATACCGCCCATCCTCCGTCAGGTTAAAATCCAGGATGCTGATCCCGACACACCTTCTTAACCGTTCAAAATGTTCTCCGACAAGCAAGATATCCGCATACATTTTCGCAAGATAATACAGGGAACGTTTCTCCCAGAACTTCTGCCGCCTCAGCTGCATCTAATTCAGGGTATCAAAATAAACAATTCGCCCTCTGTCATCCGAATCCTGCCTATTCATTTTTATTGTTTGGAAAATAAAAGCAAGATTCTATGACATGATAAGGATACCAAAAAACGTTATCCTGTTTTAAGAGACAGAGCGCTATCATTTGAAATGGACAAATCATCATTCCAAACGAACCTCTGGAGTATGTTTATTAGATTCTTATGCTTTGGTCTGAGTGTAACACGGACAGACCGGTTATGCAAGCTGTTTTTGTTCTTCATTACCTTTCATGACTCTGGTACAATTTCTCACGCAACTTTTTGCGACAGCGAGCCATCGTCGTTTTGACCTTTCGCTCACTGCAGCCAAAATACTCTGCCACCTTCGCAATGGAACGTAGGACTTCATACTTTTTCTGACTTTCTTATTTCTTGCCAGATATAACTCCACCATCTCCTGTTTTGACATTTCAACTCCTTTTTTCCTTCTTTTTTGTGGGTAAATATATACCGGATACTACACAATAGCGTCAAAAGAAATAGAAACGCTACCACAAATAGTTGAATTCGTTTTATTATTTTACTCATAATAAGTTTCCAGGGCTGCCCTTTGATGTATAAATATCTTTCCGAGCTCCGCATCAAAATGCTTTCCTAAAGACTCCTCAATAATGGAAAAGGCTTTATCAAACGAATACTTCTCCTTATAGCATCGTTTGCTTACCAGCGCATCAAAGACATCTGCCAATGCCATGATTCTGGCCTCGAGAGGAATTTCCTCTCCTGAAAGGCCTGCCGGGTATCCAGAGCCATCCCATTTTTCATGATGATAATGAGCGATATTTTCCGCGATCACCTTGAATTTCGTATCACCAGAATTATGCAAAATTTTTGCTACGATCTGTGCTCCTTTTTCAGGATGCGTCTTCATGATTTCGTACTCCTCCGGTGTGAATTTTCCAGGTTTTCTTAATATGGCATCATCAACTGCGATTTTACCAAAATCATGAAGAGGCGCTGTATTAATTACACATTCAAAAAAAGAGTCCCCTTTTTCTGAATATACCGGATCCTTTTGAAGGCTCTCTGCAAAAATTCTCACACATTCGCTGGTCCTTCTGATATGTCCTCCTGTATTGCTGTCCCGGTCTTCCACCGTATCTGCCATACTCAGGATAATATCATCCTACATTAGCCTTTTCTCTGCTATCAGATGACGTTCCTTTTCTTCCAATTTTTTTTGCTTCGTCGATATCAAGAACTACACACCAGTATTCATCATCTCCATCACTGTTTGCAATTTTCTGACCGCGATCTTCTACAAATTTCCAACTGCCATCTCTGCACTTCACACGATACTGGATACAATATGCATCTCCATCCTTCAAGTGATCCTCTATCTGCGTGATTGTTTCCGTTTCGTTTCCGACATCTGCAATCCCTTTCATCGTCCCGCCGGAAACCTCCATAAATTCTTCCAGCGTATATCCAAACATATTTGCAAATCCTTCAGAAATATACTTGAAACTACAGCTTTCATCTGCCCTCTGAATCACAAAACCACCCGGAATAAATTTTGTCAGAATATCCAGCTGCTTTTTCTCCAGATCCTTTATCTCACTTTTCTTTAACAATTGATCTACTAATGTACTCATGCCATATTCCCTCAATACCTAATATTCTGAAATCATATCTCATGGTGCCCACTCAATCGTGAGAGCTGTAAGTTCCCCATTCTTAATCTCTGCATAGGAATTGTTGCCATACAGCTCTCTGCCTTTGATAAAATCAGGAAAGGTGGTTGCATCCCCTCTCGCCCATTCCGGTTCCTCAGCGCCTGGATACTCCGCTGCTGAATGATCGTCGTATAAGAAATTATCCGAGATTCTGACTTTCCTGCTTCCCACAGAGTACAACTTTATAATTTACTGCCCTTATCAACATTTCCTGCTTACACTTTGGGCAGAACAAAGGAAAATCCTTCAGTTCTGTTGTCTCCAATAACTGCAACCGGGTTTTTCCGCCACACATCGGACAAAATACCCATTTTCTTGTATCTCTCATCTTCAACACCGCTTCCCTTTCCATCCCATATTCATGTATATGCCTAGAACTGCCGTGAAGCCGGATGCAGCAAATACACTAAATCTCTCTGATATTCCAAAATAATCATGCGGCAAAACAGCTGTACCAACTGCACCTGCTATCATCATGGCAAGTGCTGTCAACGCCCATTTTCCCAATGACGGACATTCTTTTTGGATCAAGCCTCCGTATACAATGAACAGAAGCGAAGCAATGGACAGCATAACCACTGCCATCGTCACGATCAAATGCATGACGTCCTGAAATTTTCCGGATATACAGCCACCGACATGATCCTCGGTCAAAGTGCCGCTGTTCTGTAATTCTGTAAACAATCGGGAATGTAATGCTGCCTTCAAAGACGTATCTTTTACATTCACATCCGAATATGGTGAAAACGGACATGACTCTGCTCCGCCATGGGAATTGATATGAAAGAAGCCTCTGCCTGCTGCAATGCAGCCTCCGGATGCCTTTTCATCTCCTGGGAAAGACAAAAAGATCATATCCTGATACTTGTCTCTGATTTCTGCAAGACGCTGATTCATATACGCTCGTTCCGGTTCTCCCGGTGCCAGATCCTTCATTTCCGGGGACATTGGCACAAATTCCACGAAGAACAGAGCTTTACAGTCCCGTTCTTCCAGTTTTTTAATAAATGTATCAGATGTTACCTCTTCCAGATTTTCTTTTGTGACCGTTACCGAAGAACCAAACAGCAGTTTTTCTTTCTGCATTTTTCCCATCGCAGAGAGCACCTTTTCATACACACCTTCACCCCTTCTGTCATCTGTGTGTTTTTCTTTTCCTTCCATACTGAATATCGGAAGCAGATTCCTGTATTTTTTCAGCATTTTGATATATGTATCATCAATCAATGTTCCGTTTGTAAAAATCAGAAACAGGATATTCTGTCTGTTTCCTGCCTTTTCAATCACATCCCAGCGGAGCATCGGTTCACCGCCGGCCAAAAGAATAAAGCTGATTCCCATCTTCTCGGCCTGTTCAAAAATATGATCCCATTCCTCCGCGGAAAGCTGTGCTACCGGTTCCGTATCTGCACAGGAATGAACCGCTCTGGCGTAGCACCCGGCACAATGCAGATTGCAGCTGCTTGTAATACTGGCAATCAGAAAAGCCGGGATATGTTCCCCTTCCTTCTCAGCAGCTAACCGTTTTTTAGATGCTGCTTTGACTGCCATAGCAAACCTTGCCATAAATAGGCTTTGCGCTGGATTTGTCAAAGTGACTTTCACCGCATTTTTGATGAGATTTTCCACACCGGCTGTCATGTATTCCTGAATATTTATTTTTTCTTCCATATACGTTTTCTCCTTGCCTTTCGATTTTTCTTAACAGTTACAGTCATTCATTTTTTCGTACTTCTTTATTATCTGACAGAAAAAACGCAGTTACTGAATGTTTCATTCAGCACTGCGTCTTTGCGTCTGGCTCGTTTTATCGATCACGATGAAACGTTTTATAGAATAATCTGACATGTGACTCCAATGTCTTCATATACTCTTCTTCTTTTTCCGGATGTCTGTCGCATTCACCCAGGAGAACAAGAATCGGTGCATCATACAGCATCGCAAGTATGACCGGATCTTCATCTTCCAGCACACCGTCTGCGATCATTTTTGTAAATAGCCTACTGTGATAATCATGGATCTGATTGACATATCTCCTCGAATAAAGCTCTGACAGCTCCCGAGACCGAAACTGTTCAATTGTCATCATCCTTCTGAACATGCAGACATACTCATCATGCAAAGAATACTCAATCAGGGATCTTACCTTTTGAACAAGATCATCTGCTGTAATTTTTTCAAATTCGATTACATCCTGCTCAGAATTCGTCACATGAACAGAGATCGTATCCGTAAATGCGTCATATCTTCTGGCTGTTTCTTCAAATATTGCATCAAAAATATCCTGCTTGCTCTTATAATGCTTATATAAGGATGGGGCTTTGATTCCAACCGCGGAGGCAATCTGCTCCACACCAACTGCATCATATCCTCTTTTTGAAAACAATCTAAGTGCTTCCAAAAGAATTCTCTGCTTTGTATCCATCAGCATCCCTCCACGGCTAATATGTTTTAGCCATATAATAAGCTAATTCTTTTTAGCTGTCAAGATATATTTTGCTTCATTTTCAAAAGTTTCATGACTCTGGGGCGATTGTAACGTTGAATGATCACGAATTGCAGATCGATCAAAGCGGCAACTATGGATGTCACAATAAATATCACCGGAGCTCCATATGGGATGATCAGCAGAAGCGGAACAAACGACAATACCATAATGATCCGATGGACCAGCTCCGCCTGCGCCATGTTGTGCAGCAGATCATCCATGCTGTTTTCCCGAAGATCAAACTGCTCCGGTTTTGCTGTGATCATATGCAGCTTCCATTTCTTCACGTTCAGTCTCCGATAGAGGTCCTTTTCAAAACCATATATGCGGAAGCCTACGGAATCCAGATTGAATTCACGCTTGCGATATATGACCGTAACCACTTCGCCTACGATCAGTCTCATGGAAAAATGATAGGAGATGGTAAGAAAGGTTACGTACGCGGACAGCATCCATCCCTTATCATACATATCATGCAATACTGTAAAACCGACAGTAAGCGTTATAAAAACAAGATTCACCACTATCAATATCACGATGTTTTTTGCAGTCTTTCTGTTCGTTTCCTGTTTCATGCTTTCTCCCATGTGTCCTATTCTGAAACCTTTGTTCGCATCCACCATTTTAGCTGGCATAAGATAGTCGCACTTACTTTAATTTTCTGTTGCAACCATACTTTCCAACTGATATAATCGGGGCATGGGTGCTACCATACAACGGTAGGCGGTTAGTCCT
>JALFLM010000165.1 GCA_022774705.1 Lachnospiraceae bacterium
TGGTAAAGCGTGATTTTAAACAGAAGTATAAACGGACTTCGTTGGGGATGCTCTGGAGTATTCTGTCTCCTCTTTTGAATCTGCTGGTAATGAGGATGGTATTCACGGTCTTTTTTGCAAAAGGCATGGAGCATTATACAATTTATCTGTTCACTGGCCTTTTGGTGTTTAACTATTTCAGTGAATCCACAAAGGGCGGTATGAGTTCTCTGATGTCGAATGCCAAGATATTCACAAAAGTGAATGTGCCAAAGTATCTGTTCCTGCTGTCCAAGAACGTTTCGGCGCTGATCAATTTCGGATTGACGCTGGGCATATTTTTTATGTTCTGCCTGATTGACGGTATTGCATTCGGCCCCCGTATGCTGACTCTGATTTTCCCGATTATCTGCATGGTAGTCTTCAATATCGGAGTAGGTATGGTTCTTTCGGCTTTATTTGTATTCTTCAGGGATATTCAGTATTTATATGATGTGTTTATCACGTTGCTTCGTTATCTGTCTGCTATTTTCTATACAGTAGATCAGTTCGGATCTTTTCAGGAGCTGTTCATGCTGAATCCTGTTTACGCATATATCCGGTATTTCCGACTGGTTGTTCTGGAACATACCATTCCCAGCCTGAATTATCATCTGCTCTGCATATCCTATGCGGCAGCTATGCTGGGAATCGGCTGCTGGATCTATAAGAAATACAATCATCAGTTCCTGTATTATGTATAAGGAGGGCGGAGATGGCAGTTGTAGAGTGTAAAAATGTTTCAATAAGATATATTACCGGGGATTTCAGATCGATTGGGCTGAAAGAGTACGTTATGCGTAAACTGACACATAATTATCATGTGAAAGAGTTCTGGGCAGATCGGAATGTTACATTTTCTCTGGAAAAAGGCGATATGCTGGGAATCCTGGGGACAAACGGTGCAGGCAAATCAACTTTGCTGAAAGCAATCACCGGGATCATGGTGCCCACAGAGGGAGAAGTTATATGCAATGGCTCCATTGCAGCGCTTCTGGAACTGGCATCTGGCTTTGATCCGGATCTGACCGTTCGTGAAAACACCTATCTGCGCGGTGCGCTGCTTGGCTATACAAAGAAATTCATGGATGAAAAATATGAAGAAATCATTGAATTTGCCGAGCTGGAGGAATTTCAGGATCATATGTTCAAACAGCTTTCCAGCGGTATGAAAAGCCGCCTTGCATTTTCCATTGCCTGCCTGATCGATCCCGATATCATCATTCTGGATGAAGTTCTGAGTGTAGGTGACGGAGCTTTTAAACAGAAAAGCGGGGACCGCATGAAAGAGATCCTCGGCAATGGTGTGACCGGCTTGCTGGTTTCCCATTCCGTAGCGCAGGTCCGTGATTTGTGCAACAAGGTATTATGGCTGGATCATGGAAGACAGGTTGCATTTGGAGATGCTTACGACATCTGCAATGCCTACGAGCATTTTCTGGCTACTCCGAAGAAGAACCAGAAAGTTCCGAAGGACATTAAAGAGGTTATGAAGATATCTCATCAGTTTCAGATATACAAGATTCTGGAAGAGGAAGAGAAGGCTGCAAAACGTAAGATGCCCAAGGATCCTTATGCGGTTAAAGAAACGGCAACCCAGAGAGAACAGCGCCTTATGAGAAAGGTGGCTGCCATGACTCCGGAGCAGCTGGCGCCCTATGAAGAAGAGCTGCGTCAGAACCGGATGTCTGAAATTCATAAATAAAATGCATAGTTTGATAAAAAATGGTTACCCTAATGGCATGGCAGATGACATAGTATAAACTATAGTCTGTACCCGGGCATATGTAGATGCGGGGCACAGACGGATTGGGGTGGATCATGAAGACCGGCAAAGCAAGTATCAGATTTGAGAAGCCGCCCTGTATTATCGGGGCGGCTTCTGTTGTTGGAAAAAAAGAAGGAGACGGACCGCTTGGAAACTGTTTTAATCAGGTGGAAGAAGATGACATGTTCGGAATGGACAACTGGGAACTGGCGGAAAGCGAATGCCAGAAACGCACATTTCTGGCCGCTTTGCAGGATGCGCAGCTGAAAGACCGGAAGAAACCGGATTTTCTCTTTGCGGGAGATCTTCTGAATCAGCTGACAGCATCGTCCTTTGGCCTGCTGGATTTTGAACTTCCGCTTTTCGGTTTATATGGAGCCTGTTCCACCATGGGGGAGGCTCTGTGTCTGGCGGCCATGACCATTGGGGGCGGCATGGCGCAGACAGCGGCGGCCGTGGCATCCAGCCATTATGCAAGTGCACAGAAGCAGTTCCGTTTTCCTCTGGAATACGGAAATCAGCGTCCTTATGCTTCCACATGGACTGTAACAGGCTGTGGTTCCGTGGTATTGGCGGCGCATCCGTCTGTGGAGCGCCATTCGGAGAAGCTGCGCCCCTATGCATATGTTACAGGGGTGACGGCAGGTAAAATCGTGGATTACGGGGTTCAGGATTCCATGAATATGGGAGCTGTTATGGCACCGGCAGCAGCGGACACGATTCTGCAGCATTTTCAGGATATGAACTGCAGCGTAAATGATTATGACAGAATTATTACCGGAGATCTGGGGACGGTGGGACAGACGATTCTTCTGGATCTGCTTCAGCAAAACGACCTGGATATTGCCTCACGGCATATGGACTGCGGAATGGAAATCTACAATGCCCGGAAGCAGGATACCCATGCGGGAGGAAGCGGATGCGGGTGTGCTGCTGTGGTTTTATGCGGATATATCCTGAAAAAGCTGCTGACGGGCCAGTGGAAGCGGGTACTGTTCGTTCCTACAGGTGCATTATTTTCTCCGGTGAGCTTTAACGAGGGACAGAATATCCCCGGAATTGCCCATGCGGTTGAACTGGAAAGTCCGGAACCGGATTAAGAAGGAGGAAAACGACTTGGATTATATAATCGCGTTTCTGACAGGAGGAGTCATATGCGGGATCTGTCAGATTTTTCTCGATAAAACGAAATGGATGCCCGGAAGGATTATGACGGGGCTTGTGGTGGGCGGAACAATACTGGGAGCCCTGGGTGTTTATGAGCCATTTGCAAAATGGGCGGGCTGCGGCGCCACAGTGCCTCTGCTGGGATTCGGTAATGTTCTGTTCCGGGGAGTAAAGGAAGGAATTGCCGATAAAGGATTTCTGGGGATTTTTACCGGAGGCTTTACTGCGGGTGCAGCAGGAATCTGTGCAGCTCTG
>JALFLM010000052.1 GCA_022774705.1 Lachnospiraceae bacterium
CTGGCCCTGATAGAAGATGATATGAATACGGACGGACTCCTGATCCTGCTGAATACCACCGGAGGCGATGTGGATGCCGGGCTCAGTATTGCGGAAATGATCGCGTCCCTGAGCAAACCCTCCGTATCACTGGTTCTGGGAGGCAGCCATTCCATCGGGGTTCCGCTGGCAGTCAGCACCACCTGGTCCTTCATCGTGCCCACCGGTACCATGATCGTTCACCCCGTCCAGATGAGCGGGCGGGTCATTGGAGCCCCCCAGACCTATGAATACAACAAACGGATCCAGGATCGTATCACCGGCTTTATCGCCGCACACAGCAATACCACGCAGGAGCAGCTGGAAAAAATGATGATGGAAAACACCAAACTGACAAAAGATCTGGGAACCATCCTGATCGGGGAAGAAGCCGTCCGGGCAGGCCTGATCCATGAAACCGGCGGCATTCAGGATGCGCTTCGCAAACTGCATGAACTGATCGAAGGCAGAAGAAGTTCTGAACAGTAGCACTTGTACTTTTCTCCGTTTAATATTATACTTATGGAAGCAACAGCTGCCACAGAGCGGCTTACTGTATTTTGTAGTACTGGAGGAATTTAAATGGAGAAGGAAAAGCACATCAGGGGATTGTATCACGAAGAGGGCTGTAGCTGCGGTCACCATGAGCACGAGCATGCGCACGGTGAGAGCTGCGGCTGCGGTCATAATCATCAGCACGGCGGCAATCAGGTTATGATCGGTACCATGAGCGGTCATCTTCTGGGAACCATGACCGCCTATACCACCGTATCCCTGCCGGTTGCGGAGGTCAATATGAATCTGTCGATGAAGGACGTTGCCCTGCATATCAAAGAACTGGGAGGCGTGCCCATGCAGATGAAAGCCAGCCTGAAAGACAATCAGCACACGGTTATTATGAACATGCTTGGCAGGGATATTTACCGTTCCGAATCCAAAGAAAGCACCGAAACTGATCCGACCAGAGTAAAATGTAACCTGCTGGCTGTGGCAGACGGAATTGAAGCCGATGCGTTAAGAGAGAAGCTGGAAGAAATCATGGGCTATTTCGTCAATAATTCTTTCTGAACACTTACTCTGATATCATCTATAATAACTGCAGGCAGAGCAGATTGTGTACCCGTCAGGGGATGACAGATTTGCCTGCAGAACAGGGCCGGCAGACATGCGAAATCTCCGGTGGAAGCAATCTTCCCGCCAAAATCCGCATGTCTGCCGGCCTGTCATTTTGCAATTACGGTATTTTACAGTCAAAAGCAGTTACATAATTGCATACATAAACCGCATCTTTTCTGTCTACACCAGAGCTGCTCCCAGAGCCCTGCACGCAGAAAGTGCATCCTCATCCGGTTCTTCATTGCAGATTACGCTGTCGCATACCATCACTGCTCCGGCATTTTTACAGGATTCTTCCCAGCTGCGCATCCAGTCTCCGTCTCCCCAGCCGTAAGAACCGAACAATGCGATTTTTTTGCCATTCAGATTTCCTTCGCAGCTGTCCCACATCGGCTGAAATTCATCTTCCTCCAGTACCTCATCTCCCATGGCGGGGCAGCCGAATGCAGCTGCATCATAATCGCCCAGCATGGAAGCACTGAATTCTGCCGCTCCATATAAAACAGCTTCCGCCCCCTTTTCCTTTGCTCCCTCCAGAACGGCAGAAGCCATCTGCTCCGTATTACCTGTTCCACTCCAAAAAACAACTGCAACTTTACTCATACTATATACCATCCTTTCTGTATTTTCACCAGCTGTCCAAAATTACTTTCCGGTAAATTCACCCGGCTCAGACAGCTGCACTATATATCAAACAGCTACTGTGAGCCGCTCAATGCTTTTTCCTTCTGCCCATTGCGAACAGTATATATCCGTGCATCTCTTATATCTTTCGAATTTCTTTTTCGCGCTCTCTTCATCTCCGTATACTTTCCAGTACCCTGTAAATTTATACCCTCCTGCGCGGTTTTCTATGAATCCGCGCACATCCTCCGGCGGGTATCCGAGGAAAAGCCCGATTTCATGAGGGAATTCATCCGATTTCTTCAGCCGTTTACTCAAACGCACGATGCATTTGCCGGAATCATCCGCAGAATAACCATACTGCTCCAGAATCTCCGCCGCTTCTTTTGCTGCCAGATCATTCTCCAGCCTGTCCGGGCGGTAGGTATAAAGCAAAACCCGGTCAGCGGATATACGAAGCGGAATCACCCGCACACCTTTCGGCAGCAGCCTCCTGTTCAGGGAACGAACCGCTGAAAACAGCTCTTTTTTATCCGAATAAGAACAGGAAAACGCATTGCCGGTCTTTATCCCCGCAAGTGTAGGTGAACAATGGCGGATAATCATTTCATCTGACATATTGATTGCTCCTTTCTTAATTAGTTAAAACTAACTCATGTTGTTAAAGAAAACGCCTTCCGGCGTGTAATCTCCTGACTTCCATGATATTCCTGACAAATCGACATCCGGAAGTCCGGTTACTCACTATTTATCATTCGTTTTTGTTAGTATTAACTAACTGCATATATCTTATACATTTTTCCGCTGTCTGTCAATCCCTTTTCAATGCATTGAATTTTTTTCTCACCATCTGCATATATTCATCTACAAAGCGTTCTGTATCATCGTCATCAGGCGCAGGATCCGACAGGAAAAAAGTCCTTGCAACCAGTACAGCAGCAGCCAGCGTCTCCCAGGCAAACAACCAGAATACTATCCCGGTCAGGAACAGAACTCCAGTAATTTTTGCCATTACACCCCGGGTTCCAGTAAATAAGCCGACAAACTGTGTCAATCCTCCCGCATATATTTTGAATTTTATTCGCAGGCAACACTGACAAAAAACAGCCGCGAACGCACAATGCAAGTCTCGTCGCGGGCGTTCTCAGCCCGCAGAGAGACTTCGTATTGTGCGTCCGCGGCGTCCCGTGGACACAGTTCAATGCCTGCATAAAATCCCAAAAATATTATGCTCTCAGCTCTGCTCCGATTTCTTTCAGTGCGTTCAGTATCTTTTCCATAATCTCATTGACTTCCGTGTCAGCCAGTGTTCTGTCCTTTGCACGGAAGGAGAGGCTGAATGCAACAGATTTGAAGCCTTCTTTGATCTGGCTACCTTCGTATACATCGAACAGATTACAGTGTTCCAGCAGCTTTCCGCCTTTCTTTTCGATGATTTCTTCCAGTTTTCCTACTGTTACATCTTTTTCAATAGTCATACTGATATCCCGGGTCAGGGCGGGGAATCTGGCAATACCTTCGTATTTTCTGTCGAAGGTTGCGAATTCCAGAATGGAAGGCATATCGATATCCGCCACATAAGGTCTGTCTCCAATACCGTAATTGTCTGCTGTATCGGGGTGCACTTCGCCCAGGAAGCCGACACATTTCCCACCGTAAATGATGTCCGCCTGACGGCCGGGATGCAGGAATTCCTTTTTATGTGAGGGATCGTATGTTACTTTCCCCGACATACCGATCTTGTCAAAGAATTCTTCTACCACGCCTTTCATATCATAGAAATCGCCTGATCCATAAAAACCGAACATCAGCTGCATTCTTTCATCGGGCAGTTCGGTCAGAGGCAGCGCTTTAGGCAGGTAGATGTTGCCCAGCTCATACAGTCTGACGCCTTTGTTTCTTCTGTTGTAGTTGGTTGCCAGTGAAGTCAGCATGCCGTTCAGGGCAGAAGTTCTCATGATGCTGTAATCTTCACCCAGAGGATTCATGATCGTAATCGCCTGTCTCATGGGATTATCCTGAGTCAGACGCAGCTTTTCAAATACTTTGGGACTCTCGAAGGAATAAGTCATTGCTTCGGAAAAACCGTTGTATTCAGCCACGTCTTTTGCGATATCTTCGATCCGCTGTTTGAATGTCTTTTTGCCGGCAGTTGCTTCTCCTGAAGGAAGAGTCATGGGAATCTTTTCATAGCAGTAGATACGTGCTACTTCCTCTGCCAGATCAGCACCGCAGTTCAGGTCCTGACGGAAGGTGGGCGCTACCACTTCGTTCGTCTCTGCATCATACTCCAGTTCCAGCTTTTTGAAAGTTTCCAGCATATCTTCTCTGGAAATATCAGTTCCCAGCAGCTGGTTGATGCGGTCGGGCTCAAATTTCACACGGCTGGGCTGTCTTTTAACCGGATAATGATCCACCATACCGCCTACAACCTCGCCGCAGCCCAGCTCTTCTACCAGCTGGCAGGCTCTGTTGATGGCAGCCTCCGCATTGTTGGGATCCAGGCCCTTTTCAAACTTTCCGGAAGCATCGGTTCTCATGCCCAGACGTTTGGAAGAAAGACGGATGTTGGTTCCGTCGAAGCAGGCTGCTTCAAACAGAACGGTTTTGATATCATCGGTAATCTTTGAGTTTTCACCACCCATAATACCGGCGATACCGATTTCTTTCTCAGCGTCGCAGATCATCAGAATATCATGGTCCAGATTTCTCATCTGTCCGTCCAGTGTCTGGAAGGTATCTCCGTCTTCGGCACGTCTCACCACGATCTTGTGGCCGGCAATGGTATCATAGTCAAATGCATGCATAGGCTGACCATACTCTTCCATCACGTAGTTGGTGATATCTACCAGATTATTGATGGGACGGATACCGCAGGCTGCAAGACGTCTCTGCATCCACTCGGGTGAAGGGCCGATTTTGATATTTTTAACCATTCTTGCACAGTATCTGGGACAGAGCTCGTCATCCTTTACTTCCACTTCCACATAATCATGCACATCTTCTCCGTTGCCTTTTGCTTCAGGAACAGGGGGATAGAAAGGCAGACCGAATGTAACTGCTGCTTCTCTTGCGATACCGATGACGCTGAAGCAGTCCACACGGTTGGATGTAATTTCATATTCAAATACGCTGTCACGCAGGCCCAGCAGCTTGGGCGCATCTGCACCGATAGGCGCATCATCTTTCATGATATAAATACCTTCTTCCGGTGCTTCGGGATACATCTCACGGCTGGAACCCATCTCTTCGATGGAACACATCATACCGAAGGAAGGTACACCTCTTAATTTGCCTTTTTTGATTTTGATTCCGTCTTCCGGCAGAGGACCGCCGTCATGGCCGCCTGCTACCTTGCCGCCAACCAGAACCACAGGAACTTTGGCTCCTACAAATACATTGGGAGCACCTGTAACGATCTGGATTGTCTCCGTACCCACATTAACCTGGCAGACAACCAGTTTATCGGCATCTGGATGTTTTTCGATAGATTCAATCTGACCTACCACGATTTTTTCCAGATTCTTGTCCAGACGGACATAATTCTCAACTTTTGTTCCGGACATGGTCATGGCATCGCCAAATTCCTGGGGTTCTGCCTTTAAATCCGGTACATATGCTTTTATCCATGATAAAGGTGTATTCATATATCTGACCTCACTCTCTTAGAACTGTTTCAGGAAACGGATATCGTTTTCGTATAAAAGTCTCATATCATCAATTTCGTATTTCAGCAGTGCGATACGCTCCAGACCTACGCCGAATGCGAAGCCTGAATACTCATTGGGATCAATGCCGCTCATCTCCAGTACGCGGGGATGAATCATGCCGCAGCCGAGAATTTCAATCCAGCCTTCGCCCTTGCACACCGGGCAGCCCGCTCCGTGGCAGTTAAAGCACTGAATATCCATCTCCGCGGAAGGCTCGGTAAACGGGAAGTGGTGCGGACGGAAGCGCACTACGGAATCTTCGCCGTAAAGCCGCTTTATAAATATTTCAAGAGTGCCCTTAAGATCCGCCATGGTAACGCCCTTATCCACCACAAGTCCCTCTATCTGGTGGAACAGCGGAGAGTGGGTTGCGTCCACCGCGTCGGAACGGTAA
>JALFLM010000054.1 GCA_022774705.1 Lachnospiraceae bacterium
AGGAGAATCGCTATGGACTGATCATTGGCCTGGTCACCGTAATCATCGTTTGGAGCCACGATTGTAAATTCCGCTCCTCCCAGCTGCCAGGTTGATCCCGCCTTCGGCTGACTCCTTTTCAGATTTTTGTTTTTAATTACCTGAACCACATCGTCATAGGTCTTCGTATCCTTGGCGTAATCCGGCATAAAAACCCGCTTCTCCCCGAATTTATACAGTATTACGTCAAGACCGCCGATATGATCGGAGTCGGGATGGGTACCGATGACATAATCAAACGATTTGATTCCCTTGCTTTCCAGATACGACTGTATTTCAGTACCCTGATCATTTTTCCCGGCATCGATAAGCATGGAATGGCCGTCACAGGTAATCAGGGTGCTGTCCCCCTGCCCCACATCAATAAAATGCATCTCCAGGGTGCTGCCTCCTGTGCTGCCTCCTGCAAAACTACCGGAGCTTCCAAAACCGCCGGAGGTGGTATCCGACCCGCTGCGGATTACAATCTCAACATCTCCGCAGCCACTGCAAAGCATCAGAAGAAGCAGAACAAGCAAGCCGCAGAGAAACCTCCCGGTGCGCCTGTTTCTTATTATTTGATAAATATTTTTCAACATGATATTCACCAGCCTTGTTCAAAGTAGTAATTATTATAGTAGATAATACCTTTTCTGGCAACATGAAGTTCTGAACAATACCCCTGTCATCTATAAATCCCCCTGATTTCCCCTGTTTTTCAATTTGATTTCCACTCCGTATTCTGTTATGCTTAAGACAAAATTTTGTGTATTTTCAGGGACATACGATCCGTCTCTGAAAGATACCGTATTCAAAGGAGCAGCTTATGGAAACTGATGTAAAATTAACGAAACTGGCTCAGTGTGCCGGCTGCGGTGCCAAGGTGGGCGCCGGTACGCTGGCAAAACTGCTGTCTGATTTTCCCACAAGGTTTGATGAACGGCTGATCGTGGGATTTGATAAAAGCGATGATGCTTCCGTGTATGTGATTACTGAGGATACCGCACTGGTTCAGACCATCGACTTTTTCCCTCCTATCGTGGATGATCCTTTCATGTTCGGTCAGATTGCGGCGACCAATGCCCTGAGTGATGTGTACGCCATGGGCGGACAGCCCCGGCTGGCGCTTAATGTGATGTGTGTTACTGCGGATATGGATAAAGCAGCCACTCAGGAGATCCTGCGGGGCGGCTATGAGAAAGCATATGAGGCGGATACCATCATCACCGGCGGACATACCATCGAAAATACTCAGCCGCTGTACGGACTTGCCGTATCCGGCTTTGTTCATCCCAAAAAAGTACTGACCAATTCCGGTGCTCATCCCGGTGATATCCTGATTCTGACCAAGCCTCTGGGCGTGGGGATACTGACCACCGCTGCCAAGGCAGAGATGCTTGACGATCCCGCACTGATGAACCGGATCTATGCCCAGATGGCAACACTGAACAAAACCGCCCGGGATCTGATGATTCGCTATGAAGTGCACAGCTGTACCGATGTTACCGGCTTCGGTCTTATGGGACACAGCTATGAGATGGCTCAGGGAAGCAACGCCACCATCCACTACAATGTTTCGGACATTCCCTACCATAAAGAAGCCTTCGAAATGGCAGAGATGGGCCTGATTCCCGCTGGTGCCTACCGCAACCGCCACTATGCAGAGGCAGGTGTTACGGCTGATCCTTCCATCCCGCTGGCCATGCAGGATATCCTTTATGATCCTCAGACCTCCGGCGGACTGCTGATCGCTGTGAAGGAAGAAGATGGTCAGAAGCTGATCCGTGAACTGAAGGACAGCATCCCCTGCGCCGAGATCATCGGCTATGTAACGGAAAAGCAGGACAATTCCATCCTGCTCCACCCGTAATATTCCACAGATTTTATTTTCCCTGCCATTTATGGCACTGATGCAGCACTGCCGGTTCCGTTTACGGAACCAGCAGTTCCCGCAAAGCCCTGGCGGCCTCTTCCACGTCCTCCATCGTGTTGGTATGTCCGAACGCGAAACGGATGGTTCCCGTGGGATAGGTCTCCAGGGTTTTGTGCGCACTGGGCGCACAGTGAAGCCCCACCCTGGTCATGATCCCGTACTGTGCATCCAGTTCATACGCCACCCGGGCAGGATCCTGCTCCAGCGGAAGGATCGATACCACCGCCGTCCTGTCCTTCAGATCCCGTTTTCCCACGATGCGGACAGGCGCTGCTCCCTCCTTCAGATGCACCGTTTCCAGTTCCTTCAATGCTTCCAGAAATGCACCTGTCAGCTTCATTTCCTTTTCATAAATTGTCTGTATTCCCGTTTCTTTCAGATAATCAAGCGCCGCATGCAATCCCGCAATTCCCGGAAGATTCTGGGTCCCCGGTTCAAACCGGTCCGGCATGAATTCCGGAATTTCCTCCGTATGGGAAATGCTGCCGGTGCCGCCGGAAATCAGCGGATCAATAGAGCGGACCATCTCTTCCGTGCACAGAAAACCGCCCGTCCCCTGCGGTCCCAGCAGACCTTTGTGCCCGGTAAATGCCAGCGCATCCACATGCAGCTGCTCCATATCCACCGGAAGAACGCCCGCTGTCTGTGCTGTATCCAGGATATATTTCAGGCCGTGTTCATGACAGAACCGTCCCACCTGCTGCACAGGCATCACAGTCCCGCAGACATTGGATGCATGGAGCATCACCACCGCCCGGGTACAGGGCTTAAGCAGTTTCTCCATTTCAGAAACGATCAGTTCCCCCTCCCGGGTACAGGGAATCCTGTCAAAGCTGACTCCTCTCTTCTCCAGCTGACGCAGGGGACGCATCACCGCATTGTGCTCCATGGAAGACACCAGCACATGATCTCCGGGCTGCAGAAATCCTTTCAGAATCAGATTCAGACTGGTGGTAATATTAGGTGTGAAAATCACATTTTCGCACTGCTCAAAATGGAACAGCTCACACAGCTGCTCTCTCGTTTCCAGTACCATATCCTCAGCAGAATAGGCATCCTCGTAGCCTCCCCGGTTGATGTTCGTTCCGTTTTCTGTCATATAGCGGTACATGGCTTCAGGAACCTGTGCCGGCTTGGGAAAGGTTGTACTGGCCTGATCAAGATAAATTTTTCTCATATTATTCTTCTCCTGTATATCCGGGTAACTGATACCCCAATTTCCGTCTGATATTTCTTATTTCGTTTTCTCCGGACAATCTGTCTGAAAATCATCTTATCACAACCGGCTCCATCATGCAAATCCAACAGAATTTTTTTCTGTCTCCTCGCTTTATTTATTGTTTTATTCTATAAATCCCCGGTTTTCGCCCCGGAAATCAATTGGAAAATATTTCTTATACATGTTATCATTCTCTTAATTGCAGAGTTTACACCATGCGATTGTTCAGAACTATCCCCGTTTCCGGACACGCAGAACTCTGAACAAGTATTAGAAAGGATATGAAACACATGAAAAACGAAAAAACTTTCATTACTGCAGCCGGTGTAATCATCGGTCTGATCGCAGCTGCACTGGTTTATTTCGGAAACCCGGCCAATATGGGCTTCTGCATCGCCTGCTTCCTGCGTGATACTTCCGGCGCGCTGGGACTTCATTCCGCAGCAGCCGTTCAGTACATCCGTCCCGAGATCATCGGTCTCGTGCTGGGATCCTGCATCATCTCTCTGGTGACCAGGGAATTTGCCCCCCGCGGCGGCTCTGCTCCCGTTACCCGCTTTATTCTGGGATTCTTTGTTATGATCGGCTGCCTGATGTTCCTGGGCTGCCCGTTCCGAATGATTCTGCGTCTGGCAGGCGGCGACCTGAACGCCCTGTTCGGTATTGTCGGCTTTGCAGCAGGTATCGCTGCAGGCGTATTCTTCCTGAACAGAGGATATACCCTGAAGAGAAGCTACAAAATGCAGCAGCTGGAAGGTTTTGTCTTCCCCACCGTACAGATCGTATTCCTCGTACTGCTGGTGGCTGCCCCTGCATTTATTCATTTCACGGAAGCCGACGGAGGCCCCGGTGCAAAACACGCAGCCATCGCTATTTCCCTTGCTGCCGGTGTCATCGTAGGTATTCTTGCACAACGCACCCGCCTCTGCATGGTGGGCGGTATCCGTGATGCCATCCTTTTCCATGAAACAAAGCTGCTGTTCGGCTTTATCGCCATTCTGGTCAGCGCCTGCATCGGCAACATCATCCTTGGCGCTGTTACAGGCAACGCTTATTTCACACTGGGCATGGCAGGACAGCCCATTGCTCACACCGACGCTCTGTGGAACGCGCTTGGCATGCTGCTTGCAGGCTTCGGATGCGTCCTTCTCGGCGGCTGCCCCTTAAGACAGCTGATTCTGGCCGGTGAAGGCAATACTGACTCCGTTATGGCTGTGATTGGCCTGATGGTGGGCGCTGCATTCTGCCACAATTTCGGTCTGGCATCTTCCGGTGAAGGCCCCTCAGCCAACGGTAAGATTGCCGTTATCATCGGTATCATCGTTGTAACTGTTATTGCCGCTGTCAATTCCAGACGGCAGGAAGCTTAAACAGGAGGAGTGCATATGAAAACAGTAGATGCAAGAGGATTATCATGCCCCGAACCGGTTATCATGACAAAAAAGGCTCTGTCCTCCAAAGACAGCCGCTATGAAATTCTGGTGGACAACGTAACCGCCAGAGAAAACGTTACCCGTTTCGCATCCCATCAGGGCTATCAGGTAGCCGTTACCGAACAGGGCGACGACTATCTTCTGACCCTTACAAAATAAGCACCGGATTATGGAAGAGTATATTGCAACATTTTTCTCACATTTCGGTGCCACACGATTTAAGAAAAACTGCTCCCGTCAGGGGCTTCCGGCCCAGGTCATGCCCGTTCCCAGAAGCCTCAGTTCTTCCTGCGGAACCTGCGTGAAATACGTCTCGGATAAAAATCCCGTTCCCAGGGAACATCTGCAGGAAATCGAGCAGATTGTCCGGATCGCAGGTGAAGATCAGTATGAGGTGATTTACAGGGCACAGGATCTGTAAATCGATAAAAGGCGGCCCCATGAACGTTCAGATGATTCATGGGGCCGCCTGATTTTAATTGATGCTCATCACAAAACAGCCGGAAGCCACTCTCTACAGATGAAACAGCCGGTTATTCTGATATTTCGGCTCGCAGGTCATATTGATATGCAGTCTGCGGAAAATATCCTGATCCACCGGTGAAAGGATGACAGAACAATGGGCGTCGCAGTCCTTCAGCATGGGCAGGCAGGAAAGCGCTTTTCTGGCGTTTTCATCTTCCGCCGCACTGACAGACAGCGCTACCAGTACTTCGTCCGTATGAAGACGCGGGTTCTGATTGCCCAGATACTGTACTTTCAGATCCTGAACCGGTTTGATTACAGAAGAAGCCAGCAGATGAATCTCATCCGGTATTCCGGCCAGTTCTTTCAAGGCGTTGAGCAGCATGGCCGATGCAGCACCCAGCAGTTCCTGATTCCGCCCGGAAATAATCCTTCCATCCGGCAGTTCAATGGCAGCTACCGGCTCACCGATCACCGATTCCCGCTCTCCGGCAGCTTTCGCCACCAGCCGGTCATCCGTGGTCAGTCCCTCCTGATTCATCAGAAGCTCCAGCTTGCTGATCTCCTCCGCTTTTTCCGCACCTTTTTTCTGTTCACACAAAGCTGTATAATAACGGCGCAGAATCTCCTGACAGGACGCGTCCTTTACTGCCTCATCATCAAAAATACAGTTGCCTGCCATATTGACGCCCATGTCCGTAGGCGACTGATAGGGAGAGGAACCGTAAATCTTATTGAATATTTCCTGCAGAACCGGGAAAATCTCCACATCACGGTTGTAATTGACTGCGATCTTCCCATAAGCCTCCAGATGGAAGGGATCGATCATATTCACATCTTTCAGATCGGCTGTCGCTGCTTCGTAAGCCAGATTTACCGGATGCTTCAGCGGAATGTTCCAGATGGGGAATGTCTCAAACTTGGCATAGCCTGCCTTGATGCCGCGCTGATTCTCGTGGTACAGCTGAGACAGGCACACTGCCATCTTGCCGCTGCCGGGTCCCGGCGCCGTCACCACCACCAGAGAACGGCTGGTCTCCACATAATCATTTTTCCCGTATCCGTCTTTGCTTACGATCAGTGGAATATTGGAAGGATATCCTTCAATCAGATAATGCCGGTACGCACGGATTCCCAGATCCTCCAGCCTGCGGATAAATGCATCGGCAGTCTTCTGACCGTTGTACTGGGTAATCACCACGCTGCTCACATACAATCCCACACCCCGAAACAGATCGATCAGACGAAGCACTTCCATATCATAGGTGATACCGATATCGCCCCGGCGCTTATTGCTGTCAATCGCCCCGGCACTGACAGCAATCACGATTTCTGCCTGTTCCTTCAGCTTCAGCAGCATCTTCAGCTTGCTGTCCGGCATAAAACCGGGCAGAACACGGGAAGCATGGTAGTCATCAAACAGCTTGCCGCCAAACTCCATGTACAGCTTGCCGCCAAACTGTGCGATCCTGTCCCTGATGTGCTCCGACTGCATATCCAGGTATTTTCCATTATCAAAACCTGTTTTTTTCATTACTTTCTCCTCCATTATATCGTAACGCAAATCCGATCCAGGGGATTTGCAGCAAACACTACAATATTGTACCATGCAATCCGCTGCCGGCGCAATCCCCCTTTCCCGAAGAAAATCCGAACCATTACTTCTTTTCCTGCGTAATATATATAATATTGCCTGTATAGTATACAGATATTTCCATTTCTCTCAGAATTTCATCTCCGGGTACAGTCAGATACCCGGCATAGTTTACCTGATTATATCCATACAACTCATCCACAATTTCAAAACTGAAGGAACCGTATTCTCTGATAAAATCATCAAGCTCCATCTTCCTTCCCTGAAATTCTCCGTACTGTCCATATCCGCTCAGCAGCTGAACGCAGCAGAAATCCGGATCGGCTCCTTCAATCACAATATTCCCTTCCACCTGCGGATACGGCTCCTTCAGCTCCACAAAACCGTTTTCAAAATACAATTCTATTTTTTCACCTGTCATCTCTATTTTATACACTCTCATGTCATGCAGACTGTAGGGTATTGTGGATTGGTATTTATAAACGGTCTCTTTCTGCATTCTGAACGCTCCTCTCTGCCGTTTTCAATAACAGGAACCCTGTTACTGGTATAGTTGTACAGCCATATATCTATCATTTCAGCCAAAACAAAACTATCACTGTTTTTTATCACATCTTATGGTATCATAGTAACATCATTGCGAGACGGGAGGGCCTGAAAAGCTTTGTTCGGATGACCTCCGCGCTTACAAAAAGAGGATATGCGTTGCATATCCTCTTTTT
>JALFLM010000157.1 GCA_022774705.1 Lachnospiraceae bacterium
GGTTGTAGTCAACTTTTGCTTTGTACTTGCCGTACAGTTCGATATCGTCTTCGCTAAGACCGATTTTAGCTGCTACCTCACGAATGTGAATCGGTGTTGCTTCCTGAGCGATCTCAATGTCAGATTTGAATCCCATAATTAGTACCTCCATTCATACATAGATAATGCTATAATAATAAAATAATCATATAATCCGTGCATGTAATCCTCTTTATCCGTGCATGCACCATGCGTTACATGACTATTCAGTTTCCTCTTACTCCTTCTGATTCGGCCGATGAACAGAATGATAAACGGACATTCACAAACTTCACCAATAATATTTTACAGAAAATGTATCCTGATGACAATTTGAACGACCGGTTTTGTACATCTTATAAAGATGGACAAATCTTTAACAAGATAATATTACAAAACGCTCAAAAAATCAATATATATTTTCACCATATTATTCATTTTGACTAACGAAAAACTTTGTCTATTTTTAATGGAATTCTCGTAAAAATCCATCTTTTTTTTGGTACATACATACGTATCATAGCAATGCCACAGTTTATTATGGAGAAATCAACCAGTATTTAGAGCAATATCCTAATTGCTTTTTTTGCACATTTGTTATATACTTATTGAGATTTCAGGCAAAGTAGAATTGTATGCGTAGTGTTTCCGGAACGGGGAGATGTCCGGAAAACGAATGTTTTACAGCTTGACGCTCCGATCTGCGCGAAAGCTGTACTTATATCCGCGATATGCAGTTCGCATCCCGTTGCTTTAGCAATTATATTTCTGTATTTATTTTGACTGCATTCAACATTTAAGATAAAACTACACTGGATATAGCTGCTAATCCTGTAAACCGGGGGCTGTGTGCACCCCGGTTTTTTTTGCAATGGCTTCCCTTCTCCTGAATATCTCTATAGTGTTTTTATTTCGAGGAGGAACTAACATGATTGACAAACCCAAGGTTGAGCAGGCTGTCCGTATGCTGCTGGAAGGCATCGGAGAAAATCCTGACCGTGAAGGACTGATCGGAACACCCGACCGCATTGCCAGAATGTGTGAAGAACTTTTTGCTGGCACAGATGAAGCTGCCGAAAAAGCACTTTCTGTTACTTTTAACTGTACAAATGATGACCTTGTTCTGGAAAAAGATATCCAGTTCTATTCTTTATGTGAACATCATCTGCTTCCGTTTTATGGAAAAGCCCATATTGCCTATCTGCCCAATGGCAGAGTTGCCGGGCTGAGCAAGCTGGCAAGAGCAGTGGAAGCCTACGCAAGACGCGCCCAGATTCAGGAGCAGCTTACAGAACAGATTGCCAATGCCATGATGAAATACCTGAATCCCCGCGGAGTTATGGTAGTTGTGGAAGCAGAACATATGTGCATGACCATGCGCGGCATCAAGAAACCCGGCACCCAGACCATGACCTACGTATGCCGCGGTGAATTCAAGGACAATCCCGCCCTGTGCGACCGCGTACTGCGCATGATCGGTATGTAGGATGGAATCAATGGAACGACCTGAAAAGATCAGGAATCATCCTGTGTTTATAGAAGAGATGGAGCGGATCGCCCGTATGGAAAAGGACCGCAGATACTGCGGACACGGCATGCAGCATCTTCTCGATGTGGCACGTACCGGCTGGATCCTTACGCTGGAAAATCATTATCCCATTACAAAGGATGTGGTTTACGCAGCTGCTCTTCTGCACGATATCGGCAAGGGAAGGCAGTACGAATCCGGTACGCCCCACCATCTTGCCAGCGCCGAACTTGCGGAACCGATTCTGAAGGACTGCGGATATACCGGTGATGAGATTGATGAGATTCTTTACGCAATCCGCCTTCACCGCAAGCCGAGCGACGATGAAGCGCCTTTAGTCCGGATTCTGTATACGGCCGACAAAAAAACCAGGCTCTGCTTTGCGTGTCAGGCACAGGATGACTGCAACTGGCCGCCGGAAAAGAAAAATCTCCGGCTGATTTACTGATAGATATATGAATTTCTGCAGCAGATTCCGGAACACAGCAAACCTGCCGGGATCTGCTGTCCTGCGTTTACATACAAAACCGTGTCTGTATAAAGTATTATACTTACATATATAAGATGTTGAGAGGTATTTTAACATGAAAATCGGAACAAAAGAATTTGATTTCAAAAATCATTGTTATGTTATGGGCATTCTGAACGTAACGCCCGACTCCTTTTCTGACGGAGGCAAATGGAACAATATGGATGCTGCACTGAAGCATACGGAACAGATGATCGCAGAAGGATGTGATATTCTGGATATCGGCGGAGAATCCACCCGCCCCGGTTATACCCTGCTTTCTGACGAAGAAGAAATCAGCCGTGTGGTACCGGTCATCGAAGCCGTAAAAAGCCGTTTTGATGTCCCCATTTCCCTGGACACCTACAAAAGCAATGTTGCAAAAGCCGGCCTGAAGGCCGGTGCCGATCTGATCAACGATATCTGGGGCTGCAAATACGATCCTGAGATGGCTTCCGTTATTGCAGAGGCCGGTGTTCCCTGCTGCCTGATGCACAACCGTAAAGAAGCTGTTTACAACGATTATCTGAATGATGTGCTGGATGATCTGCGCGAATGCGTACGTATCGCCAAAGCTGCCGGCGTTGCCGATGACCGCATCATTCTCGATCCCGGTATCGGCTTCGGCAAAACCTACGAAAACAATCTGGAACTGATGAACCATGTGGAAATCCTGCAGCAGCTTGGTTACCCCGTACTGCTGGGCACTTCCAGAAAGTCCATGATCGGTCTCACTCTGGATCTGCCTGCCGCAGAACGTGTGGAAGGAACGATTGTCACCACCGTTATGGGCGTTATGAAGGGATGCTGCATCGTCCGTGTTCATGATGTAAAAGAAAACAAACGTGCCGTCGCCATGACAGAAAAGCTTCTGCAGTTCTAACAGGAGGTCTTTATGGACGAAATCAGAATTACCGATCTTACCGTTTTTGCTAATCACGGTGTTTATGAAGAAGAAGCCGTTCTGGGCCAGAAGTTCCTGATCTCTGCGGTGATGGAAGCCGATATCCGAAAGCCCGGCCTCACCGACTCTCTGGACAACACCATCAATTACGGTGAAGTCAGCCAGGAGATCACCCGTTTTCTTACTAAAAACCGTTTTCAGCTGATTGAAGCCTGTGCCGAACAGCTGGCTGAACATCTTCTGTTCACCTGCCCGCTGATCCGGCGCATTACGCTGGAGATCAAAAAGCCCTGGGCTCCGGTGCATCTGCCCCTTGACACGGTATCCGTAAAAATCACCCGCGGATGGCACACGGCATTTATTGCTCTGGGATCCAACATGGGTGACAAAGACGCCCACCTGCTCTTCGGTGTGGATGAGCTGAAAAAGGTAAAACAGATTCAGGTGCAAAAGGTTTCCTCCTTTATCCGGACGGAACCTTACGGCTACACGGATCAGGATGTATTTTTAAACGGCGCCTGCATGATCCGCACCACACTGACACCGGAAGAACTTCTCGATGTCTGTCAGCACATTGAAGCAGAAGCCAAACGCGTCCGCAAAATCCACTGGGGACCGAGAACACTGGATCTGGATGTACTGTTCTATGATCAGGAGATCATTGCCACGGAACGCCTCAACGTTCCCCATCCCGACATGGCCAACCGTGACTTTGTACTGAAGCCCATGGCCGAGCTTGCTCCCTGGTGGGGCCACCCGGTTACCCATAAGACCATGCAGCAGATGCTGAATGAGCTGGAGGAACGCCTGAAGAAATGATGTTTTAAATAGAGCCAGGCAGTCTGGAAAGTTCTAATAAATTAAGGCTGCATGGCTCTGAACGGTTACATGGTCTGGAATGCTTCCATCAGGCGGGGGATCATCTGTTTTTTGCGTGATATCACTCCGGGAAGGAGGGCTGTTCCCAGTTGTCCGTCTCCCGGAAGTTCTCCAAGGCCGAATCCGCTGCTGATGAGCGGTCCGGCATCCTCGCCGCAGTAGATTACTTCTGAAGATTCTTTCATGATATTGGTAAGCATGAAGAAGATCATCTTACATTTCTGTTCTTCGCGGAACGCTTCCACTTCAGTCATCATCTTCACCTTTGCTCCCTGAAGTTCCTCTTCGCTCATGGAGCTGATCTGTCCAACTGCGAAATCGATGTCACCGGATTTGAATTTCTTGAAATCCATGGTGAAAATCTCGTGCGCGGTGCGGTTTCCCAGATCACTGCCTGCCGCGAACATATTGCTGGCATATTTTTCAATATCCGTGATTTCCGCAATTTTTGCCAAAGATTCTGCCACCCGCTTGTCCACTGCTGTGCAGGTGGGGGAACGGAAAGCAAGCGTATCCGATAAAATAGCGGATAACAGAAGACCTGCAATCGGTTTGGGAATCTCTATGCAGTTTTCCATGTACATCTGATAAACGATGGTGGCGGTACATCCTACAGGCTGATTTCGGAAATAAACCGGTCCTGCGGTTTCAATGTTGCCAATGCGGTGATGATCGATGATCTCCAGAATCTCCGCGTCGGCAAGACCGGGAACTGCCTGACTTTTCTCATTGTGATCTACCAGAATCACCTGTCTCTTCTGGGCAGACAGCAGATTACGGCGGGAAATCATGCCGGCATACTGTCCCAGCTCATCCAGTACAGGGAAATAACGATGTCTTTTCTCTGCCATGGTCACCTTTACATCGTCCAGAAAATCGTTGTATGTGAAGCTGTCGATGGGGCCTCTCATCATGAAGTAGCCCACCGGAATACTCTGGTTCATAAGACGCGCCAGAGTATAAGTGTCATAATCCGATTCGATGACCTTGCAGCCTCTGTCATTGGCAATCTTCTTAATCGTAAGGGATGCCTGGGCACCGTTTGAGATAATGATGCAGGCCGCTTTCATCTCAATGGCACACAGCTGGGATTCATAACGGTTGCCCAACAGTACCACATCGCCTTCATCAATGTACTGCTCCATCACATCGGGATTGGCAGCAGCAATCAGGACCTTGCCTCCTTCAACACATTCGGTGGGATCACCTACCACCATCCTGCCGTTTACGGTTTCCAGAATATTCTGATAGGGAGTATGGGCCTTGCCCACGATCTCAGCATCATAAATGTCCATATAAGAGCGGGTGATATCACCCATGGACAGCACACCGATCATCCTGGTGCCTTCCTCCAGTACAGCGAGACAGACAACCTTATGTTCATGCATGTACTCCCATGCTTTTTTCATGGATACATTCTCTGTCAGACCATCCAGCTGCTTGATTTCAATATCTTTTACCCGCTGACGTACATCGTCGAGATAAACCGGCGCTTCCACGCCAAAATAATCAAGAACATACTTTGTTTCCGGATTCACTGCCCCTGCACGGTTCGCCTGATAGCGATTTCCCGTCAGGGTCTGTTTTAAATTTGCATATGCGATTGCCGAACAGATGGAATCTGTATCCGGATTCATATGTCCGACAACCGAAACTGCCCTCTTTGAAGCCATAACCTAATCTCCTCACGTTCCAGAAATGTAAATACCGGACAGACGGATTATGGGAGCCGCCTGTCCTCAGGTATCTTTATTATCAGTCAGTGAAGAAATTTTGTCAACGATTATTCCGGTATTTTCCTTGGAAATTCAGGCATTTTCTGGCATACATGCTATCTATTTTTCCAGTTCCTCCCGCAGTTTCAGCAAAGCCGCTTTCTCGATCCGGCTGATGTAGCTGCGGCTGACCTGCATCTGCTGTGCAATTTCCCTCTGGGTATATTCCTCATATCCGCACAATCCATATCGCATGCACAGCACCTGCTGCTCCCGTTTTTTCAGGCATGAGGAAAAAGCCGGCCCCAGCTTTTTCAGATTCTGATTCGTAATCAATACCTCCAGCGTATCCCTTCCGTTCGTTTCCATAATATCGCAGAGATTGATTTCGTTGCCCTCCCGGTCCGTCCCGATCGGTTCAAAAAGGGAAACCTCCCGGCTGCGTTTTTTATCACTGCGCAGCTGCATGAGGATCTCATTTTCAATGCACCGCGCGGCATACGTAGCCAATCGGCTTCCCTTTTTATAATTGTAGGTATCTATCGCTTTGATGAGTCCAACCGCCCCGATGGAAATCAGATCATCCGGTTCTCTGGCTGTTGCGGTGTATTTCCGGGCGATATGCGCCACAAGACGCATATTGTGTTCAATCAGCTTCCTGCGCGCCTGCATGTCACCCGCAGCCGCCTGCCTGATATATGCCTCTTCATCCCGTGCAGAGAGAGGTTTTTTAAAGGTAATCAGAGTAATGCCACCTTTACAGCCGTTTATTACAGTGTATGCGCGGGACAAAAAGTGGGTGCGTGGAAATGCAGAGATTCCAGAACCGATTGACATACAAAAAAAGATGTAGTATCATCCTGGTGATTCGAACCATGAAAGACAGGGGCATCGGCTCCGGAGAGGTTGATCTGATTCACCTGATCCGGCATAATCCGGGGATTTCCCAGAAAGATGCAAGCCGCGAACTGAACATGGACAAGGGGGCAGTGGCAAGACGCACAGCCATCCTGGAGCAAAAAGGATATCTGATACGGAAAAACAATCCGAAAGATGGAAGGAGCCGGCTTCTGTATGCCACTGAACAGGCTTTATCTGCGTTCCAAAAAAGAAAGCCGGAGCGGTTTTCCCCATGTAACAGAGCGGCTTCTCTCAGGAGATTCAGCAGGAAAAACAGGAGACTGAAAACACAGAGGCTGAAAATGAAGAGGCTGAAAATGAAGAGATCAAACATAGCTGACAGAGATTCCACAGATCATATCCTTTATTATTTTTGCAGGGAAAAATGGATCCTTCTCGTGGTAACGATAACAGGAATTCTTTATAACATCGGCATGGCGGCAGGGCCCTGGTTTGAGGGCCGGATGGTTCAGTATCTGTACGACATTCTGCAGAAGCAGCGCCGGCCGTTTGAAATGATCCGGCTGGCAGCAGCTTATGTGCTGACCATCATTTTCGTACAGTCCATGCGTTATTTCAAACGACTGTATGTACGTAAATTTGCCAACAATATCAGTAAAAACATGAAAATGACCCTTTACCGGAATCTGCTGAACCGGAAAAAGGCCGAGCAGGAGGAGGCCGGATCCATGATGACAAAGATTATCTCCGATGCTGATGCCTGCGTGGAGGGTATGCGCAAATTTACCACTGAGATTTTTGATACGGGTGTAGTTATGATTGCATATCTTGGCATGCTTTTATACTACGACTGGAAACTGACCCTGCTTTCCATGCTTTTTCCGCCCATTGCCTATTATCTTGCAGAAAAACTGAAAGGAATCGTCACGGGAAATGTGGCCCAAAGCCGGGAAAGCAGTGCACGTCTGAATGAAGCAACGCTGGAACGGGTCGCCAATGCACTGACCTACCGGGTCTGCGGGCAGGAGTCAAACCGAAATGCCGATTACGAGAGGTATCTGACCGATTATGAACGGAAAGCTATCCGGGCAGGTGTCTGGGAAAATGCCATGCAGCCCGTTTATCAGGTAATTTCCATGCTGGGTACAGTGATGATTATCTGGTTCGGCGGTCAGAATGTACTGGGTACCGGATGGATCATCTGGAATGTGGCTGCTTTTACCACTTTTTTCTCCTGTTACCGTAAACTGGCGGTAAAATCATCCAAAGCCGCCAAGCTGTTCAATGCGGTACAGAAAGCCCGGGTATCATGGATACGGATCTGCCCCTGGCTGAGGCCTGTTTCACCCGAACCGGAGCAGCCTGTATATTCTCCTGCTGCGCTCTCTGTCAGAGACGCAGCCTTTGCCTGGCCCGGCCACCTCCCGCTTTTTTCCGGAGTAACATTTCATGCCGAACCGGGCGAGATCATCGGTATCACCGGGAAAATCGCCTGCGGAAAATCCACTCTGGGGAAACTTTTTACAGGTGAACTGGTTTATGATGGGCAGATTTCCCTGGGTAATACTGTTTTTTCCGGGCGGGGCAGCCGGTATGAAAACGGCGTGGGATACCTTGGCCATCAGCCGGAGCTTTTTGACGGTACCATCAGAGAAAACATCTGCATGGGAAAACCGGGCAATGTGGAACCGGTGCTGAAAGCCGTATGTATGGACCATGAAGTGGATGCGCTGCCGGAGGGAGCCGATACCATCATCGGCAGCGGCGGAGTACGTCTTTCAGGCGGTCAGCAGGCAAGGATTGCTCTTGCCCGGACGCTTTACCATCAAAAATCGCTGATGATTCTCGACGATCCCTTTTCTGCCGTGGATATGGAAACGGAAACCCGGATTTTCCAGGCTCTCCGTCTGCGGGCAAAGGACAGCATCGTTCTGCTGATTTCCCACAGACTTTCGTTATTTCCGCAGATGGATCAGGTACTCTGGATGGAAGATGGAACAGTTACCGTATCCGATCACCGGAACCTGATGCAGCAGAAGAGAAATTACAGACAGCTTTACGAAGCACAAAAAAAGGAGGCCGAAAACCATGAATGCGAATAAATCCGAAAAAACCTCTCAGCCGTCTGCAGATCAGTTTTCCGTACTGCGGGTTATCATTTCAGCAGTTCAGAATAATCTGTACATGAGTCTGCTTCTCATGGCGGTCACCGCCGGTTCGATTCTGTTTTCCCTGCTGCCTCCTCTCGTTCTGGAGCGGATCATCGATATGATTGCAGCCGGAAAAAAGGCCGGTTTATCCATTGCGGCTTCGTATTTTATGATTACAGCAATTTCCGGATTTCTGGATGCTGCAAAAGAAAGCATGATCACCATTTTCGGACAGAAGGTGACGCACCGCATCAGAACTGCCATGAGTGAAAAGCTGAACCGGCTTCCTGCATCTTATTTCATTGAAAATGAACCCGGCGTGACAGCTTCCCGTTTTGTTAACGATGTAAATACCATCGAAAGTCTGTTTTCCTCCGGTGTTATCAGCATGGCAGCGGATATCTGCAAACTGACAGGTATCCTGATCGTTATTTTCACAAAAAGTACCGGCCTTGGGCTGATGCTTCTTGCTGTCACGCCTGCCCTTTTTCTGATGACCCGCCTGTTTCAGAAACGAATGCTGAAAGCCCAGCTGGAAAGCCGTGTCGCAGTTGGTCAGACCAGCCAGCAGATTCCCGAAACGCTGAACAATATCCGTACAATCCGTATTCTTCATCAGGAAAAGTACATGCTGGGACGATATGGAAAAACAATCGAACAGGGATTTCAGGCACAGGAACGCTCCAATTTCTACGATGCCGTCTACTCTCCCATCATCATTTCCATCAGTGCGCTGCTGACCGGCATCATGATGGCGGCCTCTGCCCAAAGCGGCATAATCCGACAGTTTTTCGGCATGTCCGCCGGTACTGCCGCAGCGGTCATTGCTTATGTGGGAAGCTTTTTTGATCCTCTGGAAAGCATCGGCATGGAAATCCAGAATATCCAGTCCGCAGCAGCCGGGTTCAGGCGGATCAGTGATTTTTTTAAAGAAAACGAACAGAAAAAAAGCCCCGGTCAGGAACCGGGGCTTCCGGAAAAGAACACCGCTGTCTGTCTGCGCAGTGTTTCTTTCTGCTACAAAGAAGGAGAACGGGAAATTCTTCATGATTTCAATCTGACTGTCATGGAAGGAGAATCCGTAATTCTTGCCGGTCGTACCGGCATCGGTAAAAGTACGGTAATCAAGCTGATTGCCGGTCTCTATCTGCCTGAACGGGGCTTTGTAACCCTTTTCGGCAGGTCACCCGATACAATCCCGGATGCAGAAAAACGACAGCTGTTCGGATATGTGGAGCAACAGTTTCACCTGATTCCCGGAACCGTCGGCGATCAGATTTCTCTGATGGATCCGCAGGTTTCTGGCCTGCAGATTGAACAGTCGCTGCGTATGACAGGACTCTGGGAAACAGTCTGCTGTCTGCCCCAGGGAATCCATACCCCCTGTACTGAAAATCTATTCTCACAGGGACAGTTTCAGCTGCTTTCCATTGCCAGAGCCGTGGTTCTGAATCCGAAGCTCCTGCTTCTTGACGAAATTACCGCCAATCTGGACTCCGCCACGGAAACACAGGTTCTGGCAGCCTTGGAGGCTGCTTCCCGAAACCGTACTGTCATCTCCGTGTCCCATCGTCTGTATGGCATGGAAAAGAACCGGAATATGCGCCTTATTACTCTGTAAGGCGGATTATACCGGTTCCTGATCCTTCTGCCTATTTTTCTTTCGATCCGCCATATTTGCCATAATATCCGTATCGATTGTATCGGCCATAGCCATAACGCCCATAACCATAACGCCCATAACCATATTTGCCATAGCCATAGCTTCCGATACCGGTTGACTCCCCGTTGATGGTGCATCCCGCCAGCGGAAGCCCCGCATTGGTAAGGATTTCCACGCCCGAGATAATTTTATTGATATGGGCATAATCCTGACGTATTACCATCAATCCGGTGTCCAGACAGGGTGCAATCAGAGAAGCATCATGCATAAAAGTGCATGGAGGTGTATCTACAACTATATAATCCATTTCCTCTTTATATTGCTGAATCAGATTTCCAAAAACTTTACTGCCGTAAAGACCGGAGATCTGAGATACCGGTTCTCCACCGGGCAGAACATACAGATGAGTTTCCTTATACTTGCTGATAATCTTTTCCGGACCTGCTTTTCCGGCAAGAACATCATACAGGCCGCCACAGGTATTCTCGAGCTGCAGTCTTTCTGCTACAGAAGGATTTCTCAGATCACCATCGATCAGTAAAGTACGGTATCCTTTTTCTGCCAGCATCAAAGCGAGATTGCATGCAGTTGTAGTCTTCCCTTCACCGGCCATGGCACTGGTCACCAGAAAAGCCTTCCATTTATTTTCTCTCATATTTTTAGTAAGACGCACCTGCAGGGTCTCTAGAGATTCCGCATATATATTGGGAATGGATGGATTATTCACTAAAATCTGCGGCACTTTATTGCCGCTTCTTCGTTTGAACTTCGCCAGAGGAATACCGCCAAGATATTTTATATTCAGATATTTTTTTAAATCCTCCGGACTTTTAATCGTATGTCTGGTAATAGTCCAGAAAAACAGGAGTACGGCATATATCAGACATCCTCCCAGCATCCCGATCGCAATACTTCTTTTATAACTTCTTGGATTCATCGGTTCTGAAGGAACTCCTGTTTCATCCAGCAGTTTAAGCTTCGTATTTCCGATTACATATTTTGCAACCGTAGGATAATTTTTTATCACCGACTGCAGAATATCATACGCCATCTGAGGATCCAGAGAAATTACCTTAATCTGAAACAGACTTGTATCTCCGACCATCTGAGCCGAAATATTGCCCGGAACCCCGCCAAGTCCAAGATCTTTTGCAACTACTTTATTAAGTGCACCGCTTGTCAGAATATATGGAAACGTTGCATTCAGCTGCTCTGCCGATACCTTATCATAATAACCGCTGGAAATAATATTGTCATCTGTTCCTGAACTTACAGCAAAGGATGCTGAAGCCTCATAATATGCAGTATAATTCCTTGCCATGCGCCAATAGCCGATCCCTGCTCCCAGAATCAGCAAAACCATAAGCAGCCACCAGCTCATCTGGAAACATTTTATACTATCAAACAGGAGTGAAACAATATCTATTTTATCTTCTTCCTCAACTTTCGCTGAAAGATTTTTTTCCTCCATAATATACTCCAATCACTTACTTATCCGTTTTCTTGTTATCCTTTTGTTTTTTTTCGCTGCTTCCATAGTGATAACGGCCATAACCATAGTAGCGATGCCCGTAACCATATCCATATCTGTATCCGTAATGTCCGTAAGAAGCAAAACGGTTCACAATACCCGAACGAACATTGTTATATACACATCCCAGCATATCGGACCTGGTACGATTAAGCTGATCAACCATATCATTAATATATTTAGCTTCCATAAGATCCTGCTGTACTACCAGTATACTGGCGTCTGCCATATTGGCAAGTGTCTCTGCTTCTGCTACAAGTCCCAAAGGAGAAGAATCAATAATAATGTAATCTGCAGTTTTTTTCAGTTCTTCCAGGATTTCGTTCAGACAGTCCACCACTTTATGATCCAGCATGTGATTATGAGGGCGTCTGCTGAAGGCTACCTGCAGTTTTTTCTCACGGCCTGCTGCCTGTAATTGAAACGTTTTCCCGTTGCGGAGCACATCACCAAAATCTGTGATTTCAAACTGCTTATGCTTCAAATCAAATATTTTATACTGAGAAGGCTTACGAAAATCGCAGTCCAGCAAAGCAACCCTATAACCTTCCTGCGTCAGTGCCAGTGACAGATTAGCTGCTACAGTAGACTTTCCTTCATTTTCAGAAACACTGGTCAGCATAACCGTTTTGTAACCTTTCCTGTCCATTTCCTGATGGATTCTGGTTGCCATCATCCGCACAGACTCTATGTAGCCGAAACTGAGAACAGGATTATCAATACAAAGCGAATTTCTTTTTTTAAGTATCCGAAACCACAGAGTTTTATATATTTTCTCATGGTAAATTGTCCCCAGAAGTCGGGCATCCACTTTTCTGCTCATTTCCGATTCATTCTTGACAGTATCTTTGTAGTAAGACAAAAGCACAAAAATAACAATCATGACACCTGCAGCAAGTAAAGCAGCTTTTCTCATATCACTCCTGATTGCCAGAGGATTGGAAGGATAGGAGGGAAGCACAGGCTCCTGAATCACTCTCACAGAAATATTTTCTGCCAGATCTGCACACAACTGCTGAGCACAATCCATAACAGAAAGACACATCAGATATGCCATACGTGGAGTTTCTGCACGTACTGTCAGAGTCATCAGATTGGATGACTCTATGGCTTCCACATAAATCTGTGCATTAAAAGAAGACAGTCCCAGATCTTCACAGACCCTTTTTTTCAAAAGACTGCTCTCAGTAATAACAGAAAAATTCGCTGTTATACTTTCTGCTGATCTCAGATTATCTGCAACCGCATTGCTGCTGATACCGCTTTTTCCTGCTACGAATGTCGTAGAGGCTGTATAAACCGGTTGATAGCAAAGTTTCAAATATGTACCGGTGATAAATGCCGCAGCCAGCGCTGCAAGGATAATCACCCACCATTGCTTCAAAACGTCACGAAGTACAGAATCAATATCCAGCTGTATTTTACCATGTCCTGACAAAATATCGTTTGTTCCCTGCATTATTTGTCCTCCTGTCCTTCGACAACCACAATCAGATATACACTGCTGTTTTCATCATCATTCTGCAAACTGTATTGAATCTCATAAGTGCCTGGAACAGAAGTATCTACAGGATTATCAATTTTTACCTTGTCCGCACTGAAAGTTTTACCGGTCTCTTCATCGGCTGACGGGACTGAAGTAAATTCTTCCCCGTCCTGATTCCATACATAAACATCGGAGTTAACTATCAACTGTTTTATATAGGATAAAGGATTCACCTTTTCTCCTTTTTTCACATAAATCAGATAATCAGTCAGCTGAATGGCCGGATCTGCTCCTCCTGAAGAACTGTAAAACTCCACAGTAACCGGCAGGTCCAGTGTATCACCGGCACTGTTGGAAACCTGCAGCCGCATCTGATATTCAGCTGGAATAATGCTGGAGATTGATTTTTCGGAAACAATCTGCAGATTACCCGTAATATCTCCATCAATGCAGTCCACTACCTGAATTTTCTTCAGCAAAACTGTCATATCACTTAAAGGAGCTTTTAAAGGTCCTCTCACAAAAACTCTCGGTGATGTATAATCGCTGTATTTAACAGTTCTTGTCACTCTGGATACATTTCCTGCACTGTCAAAAACAGCAATTGTGGCTTCTCTGACACCAGATGAAATAAAGTTGCTGAACGTCTCCAGGGTAAGATATTGGGTGACATCTCCATCTTTATCATCTACAGCCGTAATTCCTTTCAAAATCTCCTCCGTACTGTCCTGAGCACTTATCGTAATCTCATCCTCTTCCATACTGATCTCCGGTGCAGTGCTGTCCACATTGTTTCTGCTGTATATACTAACACCAATATAGGCTGCCAGTGACAACGTACATAAACCAATACATATTAATCTAATAAATCTAATCATCGCATTCGATCGAATTCCTCCGTAAAAAATCAGTTCAAAAAATCAACCTGCTGTTATTCGCTATATTATATGCTGAACCAGCTGTTTTTGTCAATCGTCCTGAAAGATTTATCATTTCGGTCAAAACACAGCCAACGAATTGTATTATATTGAAAAAATGCAGAATTGGCAATATGATATTCTATAAATAAACAATTTTCAGCTAATTTAGCAGAATATATTTCAGTCTGCACAATGTCTGCGCACAAAATCCACAAAGCCTGCAGATTTTTCCATCCACAGGCTTTCATATATCTGTTCGTTATTAATTGCCCATCTTTTCATCCGTTACCCGGAACATAAGACGCAGTTCATAATAGATCCGTGGCTCCATGGCTTCCTTCGACAGAAAATCTCTTTCCGCTGTACTGTTTTCAATCCTGTCCTCAATACAGAACATATCACCTGCCATATTCTCCATCATCTTCTGAATATTGCGGATTCCCAGTCCCATGCTTTCCATAGAGGTTTCCTCCTGGCACTCCGGAGCCGTCTTACGGTTTCTGATGGTCAGGGTCAGAACCGGCACCTTCGTCCCCGCAGAATGAACCAGGGCATCCTCCTGATGAAGCGTCATTTTCACCGGCTCCTTTCTGTCTGCATACTTACGGATATTGGAACATACGTTGCCGGCAATACGACTCATATACGCACTGCAGAAAAGAATACTGCGTTCCGGTACACTGATGTGCTCCTTCACCTGAAAATGCTCCTGCTCCAGCATGGCGGCAATTTCCGAAACAAATTCGTACAGAAGCTCCGATGCCGGCGCCTGTTCCAGCTCGCAGCTTATCTCCCGGTCGAGACGGAAGTAGGAAAAAAGATCATCCATCATCCCTTTTATGCAGTTCGCCTTTTCATAAACTTTGTTTATGTAGGTCAGACAGGCCTCCGGATCCGCAGTTTTCTGATCTTTTAGAAAATCCAGATACATCATCATCGCTGTCAGTGGTGTCCTCATGTCATGGGACATCTCAGCAACCAGATTATTCTGCTCCTTCTGCATCTTCTCTATGGTCAGCATCTTATTGGTAAAGGAATGGCGCATATTTTCCATGCTCTCCGCCAGATCCGTAATTTCATCCTGTCCTCTGATCGTAATCGAACGGGATAATTCCCCCTCTTCCACCGCTTTCACTTCCTGCTTCAGCAGGCTGATATAGCGGAATTTAAAGTATGTATATATAAAAAAAACAACCAGGAAAAAAAAGGATAAGCCGATAACACTTCCCACCAGCAGGTAGGTGTAGTAAACCGTGTTCTGCCCGGATACGGAATACCCGTCCGTTATGCAGCACTGATCAATCACTTTTCTTCCGATGATGTTAATGAGCAGCCCGGCCAGTACACAGCCGAGCAGATCTGCCAGCACAAACAGTGTGAGCTGTGCAGACAGAGATCCATGTTTTTCCTTCACAGATCTACCTTTCCAGTTCCTTAGCAGCATCTTCCATAATGCTGATAATGGGCAGATGCTGCGGGCAGACACTTTCGCACTGACCGCACTGAACACAGTCGGAGGGCCTGCCGGATCCGTCTTTTAATGCCATATCAAAGCTTCTTCCCACAGACGCATTGTAATCATAAACCCTGCATGTATTCAGAAGCCTGATCATATCGGGAATCTGAATCTCCTGAGGACATCCTTCCACACAGTAACGGCAGGCTGTACAGGCTACCGTCGGAATCTGATTCAGCTTATCCGTTACCTGATTGATCAGAGCCTTTTCCTCCTCTGTCAGAGGTTCAAAATCCTTCATGGTTGATATGTTGTCCTTCATCTGCTCCTCACTGGACATACCGCTCAGTACTGTCAGCAGGCCTTCATGGGATGCTGCAAAACGCAGAGCCCAGGACGCATAGGACGCATCAGGACGTGCTTCCTTCAGCACACTGCCCACATCGTCACGGAGAATGGCCAGATTGCCGCCCTTTACCGGCTCCATAATAATAACCGGTTTGCCATGCTTTCTGGCAACCTCATACACACCCCGGGACTGCACCTTTTCATTCTCCCAGTCCGCATAATTGATCTGCAGCTGCACAAATTCCATCTCGGGATGCTTCGTCAGCACTTCATCCAGCATTTCAGGGGTATCATGGAAAGAAAATCCGGCATGGCGGATCAGACCCTGCGCCTTTTTCTCCTGAATCCATGCAAAACAGTCAAACTTATCATAAATTCCGATATGTTCCTGGCTGATGGCATGCAGCAGATAAAAATCAAAATACTGCGCACCGGTACGCTCCAGCTGAATCTGAAACAGTCTGTCTCTGTCTTCAATGCTCTTCATCTCCCAGGCAGGAAGCTTCGTGGCCAGACAGAACTGTTCTCTGGGATAACGGGAGGTCAGCAGTTCCTTTACAGCACACTCCGAATCTCCGCCATCATACACATAGGCCGTATCAAAATAGTAAAATCCGGCAGCCAGACATTCATCCACCATACGGCTGGCCGTCTCAATATCAATTTTTCCATCCTTTTTCGGAAGCCGCATCAGACCAAATCCCAGCTTGGGAATATCATATAAATTATCAATCTTCATTCGTTAATCATCCTTTCTCATATTTACCGTAATTATTATCATACCACATCCGGACACATTCTTCCAGTAAAGGATTCTCACGATTTCATATCACCGTGATTTTTCCTGCCTGTTATGCTTGCAGTTCCATGAAAATGGTGTAAAATAGATGCAGCTACAAAAATCTACAGGAGGAAATATCATGGTAAAAGAAAATCTGATGGAAGTCGAATCCCGTGTCCAGGCTGCCTGCAAGCGCGCAGGACGCCCCAGAGAAGATGTTCTGCTGATTGCAGTCAGCAAAACAAAACCTGTGGAGCTGATCCGTGAAATCATGGAAACCGGCACGAAGGATTTCGGTGAGAATAAAGTACAGGAAATGTGCAGCAAAATAGAAGAAATCAAGGAACCGCTGAACTGGCACCTGATCGGTCATCTCCAGCGCAACAAAGTCAAATACATTGTGGATAAGGCCTGCCTGATCCATTCCGTTGACTCACTCCGTCTGGCAGAGGAAATTCAGAAGGAAGCCGTTAAAAAGGGAGTTGACAAAGTACCTGTCCTGATTGAAGTCAATATGGCTCAGGAAGCCTCCAAAGATGGAATCAATGCTTCCGAAACAGAAGAGCTGGTACGTGAAATCGCCAAGCTGCCCAACGTACAGATCCGTGGTCTCATGACCATTGCACCATTTGTGGACGATCCCGAAGAAAACCGGGTTCATTTTCAGGCCATGCGCAGGCTCCGTGACCAGCTGAAGGCCATGGATATCCCCGGCGTGGAGATGACCGAGCTTTCCATGGGCATGACCAATGACTTTGAAGTTGCCATCGAAGAAGGAACCACCATGGTACGCGTGGGAACCGCTATCTTTGGAGAACGAAATTACGCGATTTAAATTTTTCTCTTGACAATCCCGCCTGTCCTGTGTTAATATTATAGATACGGCAGATGCTGTGTATCTGTGTCTGTCGTTTCTAACCAGGGCTTGTACTGGTTTCGACGGGGATTTCGAAGTCTGAGCAGCCATCCGCAGACCGTGACTGCGTACCAAAACGGAATTAAAATTAAACGCTGAAGATAATTTAGCATACGCTGCCTAATGGCAGCTGTCGGTCTCAGAGTGCTTACCATCTGAGTTCCCGGCATCGTATCCGGTAAGGAACTTTTGCTCCAAAGCTTTGAGGAGTAAAAAGCATTTATGAAGCTACTGAAGTCTTAAGCCTGTTTCCGGGCGTAAGGCGGAGGGAATGTTAAAACGGAAACTGTGATGGGAGACACTTGGATGGACAGGTTTTCGGACGCGGGTTCGATTCCCGCCAGGTCCAGCCGGCTGATATCAGCCTGACCGGACGGCGCAGCATTCTGCTGCGCCGTTTTTGTTTTCCCCTGTTATCTTCCTTGTACCACAGCCGCACCTTTCCCTTTGTCCGGATCTACTCCAGATTCAGTTCTTTTCCAAGGAAATAAATGGTAATCCCGAAATAAACCACTGAAGTAATGATGCATTCGGCAATCGCCAGAATCAGGAAGCTGAATGCACTGATATCCTGCAGCTGCAGAATGGAGATATTGGCAGTCAGAAAGGATATCACAATGTTGATGATTACAAAAGCTCCAACTGACATCAGAACCTTATGCTTTTTCGCCATCTGACCGATGGACATGGAAGCAAAATAAATCAGAGGTGATGTAAGCAGTGTCATTACACAGTAAACCGCACATAATACCATGGCTCCTGTATCAAAACCAAGCTCATATCTCAATTCGGACCAGACTGTACGGAAAACAAAATTAAATGTGACTCCCCGCTGCAGTTCTTCCAGCACTCCGGTTATCAGCAGAATCAGAAAGACAGATACTGCAAAAATAATCCACGTAAACAGCCGCCAGACAGCACTGGACAGGAGCTTGCTTATAATATGCTGCCAGGGCTTCACCGGCAGCGTCATGGTGAGATAGGCTTCCTCCGAAACAAACTTACGGTAAAAATAATATACAACGATCAAACCGCTGAACAGAACAAACGCAATTACCGCCAGCACAAAAACAAAAGTGATGATTCCGAACAGCAGACTGAACACCTCATTGTCCTGCAGACTGCTGTTCATACCCAGCACCATGAGAATCGCAAACGCCGCCGTAATACCGGCATAAATCAGATAAACCGGCAGATAAAAAGCCCCCAGTTCCTTAAAATCATATTTGAACAGCTTTCCTAGCATCTGAATACCTCCCTGAACAGGGCATCCACAGATCTGCCCTCTTTTTCCCTGACCATATCGACAGGAGCAAACAGTTCAATCTTCCCCTGCTTAATGAAAATCACATCATCCAGAACCTGCTCGATATCCGCAATCAGATGCGTCGAAATCAGCACTGTGGCCTCCGGATTGTAATTGGAAATAATCGTCCTGAGAATATAATCTCTGGCCGCCGGATCCACACCCGCAATGGGCTCATCCAGTACATACAGCTTTGCCTCCCGGCTCATCACCAGAATCAGCTGCAGCTTCTCCAGCGTCCCTTTCGACATACTCTTCAATGACATACTGCCATCGATCTGCAGATCCGCAAGCATGCTCTCCGCTTTTCTCCGGTTAAAATCCTCATAAAAATCATCAAAAAAGTCAAGAACCTGGGATACTTTCTGACGTTTATTCAGATAATTCTTATCCGGCAGATAAGAAACCAGCCCGTGAGTCGCCGCACCCGGCTTTTCTCCCTGAATATAAAGCTCTCCCTTTGTCGGTGTCAGCAGACCGTTGATCATCTTGGTCAGCGTGGTCTTACCGCTCCCATTGGGCCCCAGCAGGCCGATAATCCTGCCGCTTCCCATGGTAAATGTCAGATTGCTGACCGCTTCCACCTTACCAAATCTCTTGGTCAGATTCCTGCATTCAAGCAATACGCTCATCTTGTTATCCTCCTGAAATATCGTAAATTACAATGATCCATGTGCCTGTTCCTGCCCTGCCATAATATTCTCAGAAGAAATCTGCGCTGCAGTACTTTCTTCCTGAATCACCCGGCGGAACAGCACTTCCAGTTCCTCCGGCCCGTATCCCAGCTCATCCATCCGCTTCACAAAAGACAGGACCTGCTTTCTGGCAGTCTGATACTTAAGCGCCTCCAGCAGCTGCGCATCCTCAGTCACAAAACGACCGGCAGTTCTCTGACTGAAAACAATCCCTCTCTCCTCCAGCAGAAGCAAAGCCCTCTGCATGGTATTGGGATTCACACCGGCTTCCATCGCCAGATCCCGAACAGCCGGAAGCCTGCTTCCCCGGGGATAATCCCCCTTGATAACACGCTTCTGCACCATATCAGCCGCCTGAAGATAAATCGGCAGCCCCGACTCAAACTCCCACGCCATCTCATCACCCTTTCAATTAATGTACTATTGTACTAATTAAATAATACAATAGATTTCCCACACTGTCAACAGAAATATCCAAAAAACAGCCGGGAGCAGTACCGCACTTTATCCCGGCAGGGGCATAAAACAGAAACATCAGGAGGAACAATGCGAAGTCCTTCCGGGAACATTTTTCAGTTCCCGGAAGGACTTCGTATTGCTCCTCCTGCGTCACATAGATTTCACCACCTGCCGGGCAAAACACTAACCTGCTCCCGGCGTCATTTATTATAAAGCAGCTGCCCCGCAATCCGGAAAACTACTTCAAAAATCCATTAATAATCTCTTCTTCTGCTTCTTTTTCCGTCAGCCCCAGCGTCATCAGCTTGGTAAGCTGTTCGCCTGCGATTTTGCCGATTGCCGCTTCATGGATCAGGCTGGCTTCCAGATGATTGGCTGAAATCTCCGGAACTGCACTTACGCTGGCATCGTCCATGATGATGGCATCGCATTCCGTATGACCGGCACATTTGTTATTGCCGTTCACATGGGAGATAAACAGCTGACGCGACTTATCTCTGGCTACGGAACGGGATGTTACATGGGTGCTGGAGTTCTCACCATCCAGATCTACTGCAAAATCGGTTTCCGCAAATTGTTTGCCGTGGGTCATGATTGATTCCTTGATAATCAGTGTCGCGCCATCGCCAATCTTCGCTTTGGTAACGCGTTTTGTAGAATCAATACCGCGGATCTGTACCGTTTCCATCTCCATATAGCTGTTTTCATCCAGCTCGCAGATCGTGGTGGGATTCATCACATTGTCACCCATGCCATCGCCTTTGCCATAATGCTTTTCCACATATTTCAGGCGTGCATTTTTACCCAGATGGAAGCTGTGGATTCCTTCATGACTGGTGGTCTTACTGCCGTCATTGTGGATACCGCAGCCTGCCACAATGGTAATGTCGCAGTCATCACCGATGAAGAAATCATTATATACCAGATCATGAAGACCTGTCTGGCTCAGCAGAACCGGAATATGAACACTTTCCTTTTTTGTCCCCGGTTTTACGATAATATCGATGCCGGGCTTGTCCTCCTTGGGGACAATATCAATATTGGCAGAAGAATTTCTTCCCTCCGCTTTACCGTTTATTCTAAGATTATACGCACCTGCCGGAATCTCATGCAGGCCTGCAACCTGCTCCAGCAGGTTCATCTGAATTGCATCCATGATAACTTCTCCTTTATCTCATCTGTTATACTTCCTGACAATCATACTGAACGGCTTACTGAACAATCTTTCTGCAAACCCCGCTGCCGCCAAGCAGTTCAGGAAGAACTTCATCTTTGGTACCCACAGCTTTTACTTCCCCGTCTGCAAGCATGATGATCTTATCTGCAATATTGAGAATCCGTTCCTGATGGGAAATAATCAGGATAGAACCGTTAATCTTTTCATACATATTTTCAAAAACCTTGATCAGATTGTTAAAGCTCCACAGATCGATACCGGCTTCCGGTTCATCAAAAACGGAAAGCTTCGTACTTCTTGCAAGTATCATGGCAATCTCGATACGTTTCAGCTCGCCTCCGGACAGGCTGGCATTCACTTCACGATTGATGTAATCCCGTGCACACAGCCCTACCTCGGAAAGATATTCACAGGCATCTGCAACGGAAAGCTTCGTTCCCGCTGCCAGTCTGATCAGGTCCTTTACCGTCAGTCCTTTAAATCGAACCGGCTGCTGGAATGCATAGCTGATGCCCATCTTTGCTCTGTTTGTAATCCCTGTCTCCGTAATATCCACACCGTCAAACAGGATGCGTCCTTCTGTAGGCGCAATAATCCCCGCAATCATCCTGGCAAGCGTAGACTTACCGCTGCCATTGGGACCGGTAATCGCGACAAACCGCTCATCCACCTTCAGATTTATGTGTTTTAAGATATCTTTGCGCGTACCGTTATCATCTACGCTGTAAGATATATCCCGTAACTCTAACATACGTTTACCCTCTCTAATCTATATTCTCTGACCCGCCCCAAAGGCGGAATTCATTCGTACATAATGCCGCCGCAGCCGTTCAGAAACAAACTCTGAACAGTTACAGGTTGCCATATAAAGCACGGAATAAGTATACCTTTTTTATGCAATTTCGTCAACCATATCCTAGAGGATAATAGGGAAAAACGTACAGTTTACTTTCCGAAGTCTGAACAACTACTTACTCCCCATTTTTATCAGTTCGTCGATGAGTCCGTTTGCGGCTTCTTCTTTTGTCATGATGGGAAGTTCTTTTACGGTGTCTTTTGTGATCAGGGTCAGAATGTTGGTGTCGGTTCCGAATCCGGCTCCCTGCTGTTTCAGATTGTTGGCTGCAATCATGTCCACATGTTTTTTCTCCAGTTTTTTCCGGGAGTTTTCCAGCATATTGCTGGTTTCCATGGAGAAGCCGCACAGAAGCTGGCCGGGGGTTCTGTGGCTTCCCAGATAACCCAGAATGTCACCGGTCCTTTCCAGTTCGATGGACATGTCACCGTCTTTTTTCTTGATTTTTTCATCCGACGTAAAACGGGGACGGTAGTCGGCTACGGCTGCTGCCTTGATGATCATGTCCTGTTCGGGTGCCCGTTCTGTGACCGCCTCAAACATATCCTGAGCCGATACAATCGGTACAACTTCCACAAAAGGGGGCGGTGTCAGTGCTGTCTGTCCGGTGACAAGGGTAACCTGCGCACCGCGGAGCATGCACACCCGGGCGATGGCATATCCCATTTTCCCGGTGGAGTGGTTGCTGATATAGCGGACCGGATCGATTTTTTCCTGAGTGGGACCTGCTGTAACCAGTACCTTTTTGCCCTGCAGATCTTTTTCCATGGCAATCTCCCGGAGAATGTACTGATACAGAGTCTCCGGCTCCGGCATTTTGCCCGCACCGGTGTCACCGCAGGCCAGATAGCCGGAGGCGGGTTCAATCACCTCATACCCGAACCTGCGCAGCCGGTCCAGATTGTCCTGCACAATGGGATTTTCGTACATATTCACATTCATGGCAGGTGAAATCAGCTTTTTACATTTGCAGGCCATAATGGTTGTGGTCAGCATATCATCGGCGATTCCGCAGGCCAGTTTGCCGATCACGTTGGCAGAAGCCGGTGCGATCATCACCACCTGAGCCTGTTTGGCCAGAGCCACATGCTCCACACTGAACTGAAAATTCCGGTCAAAGGTATCGATAAGGCATTTGTTGCCGGTCAGCGTCTCAAAAGTGATCGGATTGATGAAATTTGTGGCATTTTCCGTCATCAGCACATGTACATCACAGTGCTGTTTCTTCAGCATGCTGGCCAGATTTGCAATTTTGTATGCAGCAATACTGCCGGTCACTGCCAGTACCACACATTTTCCTTTTAACATGCATGTCCCCCCTGATTATTATCTGCATTTTTGTCGTAAAGTATTTTCAGGCCTTTTAACAGCAGGCCATCATCATGAATGATCTCCCTCCTGCAGTGAGGAATCAGCACCCGTGCCAGGCCGCCGGTAGCAATGACGGTGGCAGGATAGCCCAGTTCATCCTCGATCCGGTCGATGAGACCGTCAAGGCAGGCCGCATTGCCGAAAATCACACCGCTCTTCATACAGTCAATGGTATTCTTGCCGATGCACTTTTTCGGTGCCTCCAGGCTGATGCGCGGCAGCTGAGCTGTTCTGGAAACAAGAGAATCCACCGATACCCTTACACCGGGCAGAATCATGCCGCCGATATAATTCCGGTTCTTATCCACAACAGAAACGGTGGTCGCAGTACCGATATCAATAATAATTGCAGGTGCGCCGTAAACCTTCACAGCTGCCACTGCATCAACAATCAGATCCGAACCTACCTGGCGGGGATTGTCCATCAGAATGTTCAGACCGGTTTTCAGTCCGGGTCCCACCACATAGGGACGGCAGCCCACGATTTTTTCCACCGCACAGCGTATCACATTGACCAGCTGGGGCACAACTGAAGAAATGATTGCACCCTCGATCTGTTTCACATCAATATTATAAAGTTCCAGAACCGTCTTGAAACCGATTGCGTATTCCAGTTCCGTCTTTGAAGTATCTGTTGAAAGCCGCTCCACAAAATATATTTTTTCATCATCTATACAGCCAATTACGATATTGGTATTGCCCATATCAATTGCCATAATCATAGTCTTTTCCTCCCCTGCCCAACAGGTTTTATAAAAATGTGCATCCGCCCGAAAACCGGTCTTGGCACCGGCTCCGGACAATTCCATTTATGTATATCATTTCCCGCATAAAAATGCAATCCTTACGGGACGTTATTGCTTCAATGTTTTATGAGAAATCCATTCCCTTGTTTCCCCGACTTTGGTCACACTGCTCTGATTCCGGTAAAGAAAACGGACCAGCGCGTAGCAGTCGATCCAGATTTCATTGCTTCCCTCTTTCTGGGATTCGTCGAAGATCAGCTGGATTCCGAAATGAAGATGTGTTTCATCAATATTATTGACATTTTCCGTGGCACTGTAGCCGGTGTGGCCCATATAGCCGATCACCTGGCCGGCAGCCACTGTCTTTCCCTCCTGCAGGCCCTCCGCATAAGGATAATTCTGTCTCAGATGAGCATAATAATAATATCGCTTTTTGTCGAAGCTGCGGATTCCGATCCGCCACCCGCCGTACTGATTCCAGCCCAGACATTCCACCTGTCCCGATTCCACCGCGATAATGGGCGTTCCCGTCTGCCCCATCATATCATGCCCCAGATGGGGCCGATTATATCCATAACTTCTGGAAGCACCGAAATCGTCGTAATCACTGTAGGGAAATCCCCTGGCAATGGGTGAAAAGGCCTTCAGCCCGTAGCCCTTTGTTTCCACTGTATTTCCCGCATCATCCGTTTCCAGAAAAACATAATCCCCCACATACTGGGCCAGCACAGCACCATAAGCTTCTTTATAATAATCATAATATTTCAGGCCGGATGCTTCCTTTTCAATGGTGGTACTGCCATCTGCCAGTGATGATGCCAGTTTTTTAATGCGGCTTACTTCCTTGTTCCCGAAAGTTCCGCCGCTTCCCGCTGCCGTCACAGCCAGCAGATCGATCCAGTCCCCTGAAATATTTTTCTCATGGAGCGCCCGGTCTGCTTCGTAAGCTGCGCAGAGCGCCTCGTAGGAAACCTGAAAGTCCACCCAGTGGATATAATCTTTTTTCTCCTGTGTCTCCGTTTCTTCTCCCGTTTCAGTATCCTTCTCTGTTTCAGCATCTTTCCCTGTTTCTACTTTCCCTGTTTCTATCTGTTCTGACACAGCTTCTGTCAGATGTTCATCTTCAGCATAATTCTTTTTCAGAAAAATACCTCCCGCCACACACAGTATGACAGCAAGCAGCAAAACCCGGTATGCTTTCCCGTTCACCGCCTCATCACCTTTATGGAAAACTGTCAAAAACAGGGGGATTGCGACGTTTCACAATGCCCCCTCTTTCATAATATATGCAATTTCCTACAGGCAGATTCCAAAATATTTTTCCAGCACTGCGCTGCGTTCTTCTTCGCTTTCCAGCCCGTGCCGCGTAACCCGCCCGTTTTCCTTAATCGTAAATACCATATCACTCACATCCATGTAGCCGGTATCAGTCCTGATATTTGCCATCATCTTCACTCTGAAATAGGAATCCGCCGGTTCCGATACGTAATAATTCAGAGGAAGGAAATCCGCCGGTTCCATCATAGCCGTCTGGAACATGATTTCAACGCATTCCCCGGCTTCCGCCTCCGGCGCATAGTCATCCTGATTGCCGCGCTTCATGCGTACAAGAGACCACCATGTATGTTCCTCTTCCACCGGCCAGTATTCCTCCTGACCGATCCGCTGATGTTTTCCCGATTCCAGCAGAACTGCCTGAGAAGGCATGGGACCGCCGAATCCCACATCGCAGAAATAAAGACGGTTGTTCAGACAGACAATATTTCCTCTGTGAAGAATGGGACGAACCTGATCTCTCCCCCGCACCACCCGGCAGCCGCAGGACCAGGCATCATATCCCAGTGTACGCAGCAGACAGACAAAAAGTCCGTTCATCTCAAAACAGTAGCCTCCCCGTTTTTTTACCACAATTTTTTCATAAAGATCGGAAATCTCCAGTGAAATCGGAAGTCTTGCCTGATAAACATCTATATTTTCAAACGGCACCTTTTTCTGGTGTGCCTCCACCAGCCGGTTAAGAAATGAAAGATCCGGCTCCGGCATTGCCCCCTCTGCCGGAAAGATTCCCAGACGCTCCAGATATCCTCTGGCCTGTGCATCCGTCAATGTGGTGTAACCTGTCATCATAAAACAGTTCCTCCCTTGTTTTTTTATCACCGGGCTTTGTAACTTTTTGGCCCTCTGCATCATCTGATGCGGTACGTTTTTATCCCCTTGCAGTCCACTGCGGTTACATGTTCATCCGCTTCCAGTTTCCGGAAAAATGCATCGGTGTCTTCACAGCCTCTGGATTTCAGAAAGCCCTGAATCTCAAACTGATTCATAGGATGTCTTTTGCAGATGCTGATGCATGCCTCATAGTCATCGCTGATCTCACTGGTAAAGCTGCCTGTGGTCAGCATGTCAATGGAGATGGCACCCATCAGCTCACAGGCTCTGTGGATTGCTTCATGAGAAGCAGGCCCGATATCCGCCTCAGCAGGAGGACGAACCGGCGTATTCACATAAATGCGGTCCGTACGGATCTTTTTAACAGTTTCGGCAAATGCCTGCAGCGATTTCTCATCGGTATTCATCCCGTCCACCAGCATAATCTCCAGCCACAGCTGCCCTTTATACTCTTTTGAAAATGTGATCAGCCCTTCAAGACCTGCCTCAAAGTCCAGCCTTCCGTACGGTCTGTCGATACGGTGGTACATGTCTGCATCCACCGCATCCAGTGAAGGCAGAACAATATCCGCCTCCATCAGCTCCCTGCGCACCTGCGGGTCGTACATCAGTGCACCGTTTGTAATCACCGCCACCGGCTTGTCGGTCAGCGCCTTCAGGCCCTTCAGCAGTTCGCCCAGACGGGAATAAAGCGTCGGTTCACCTTCCCCCACAACAGATACCACATCGTATGCATCGGAATCTGCGGTATAATCTCTGAATTCTTCCAGAATCTCCTCCAGAGGGAAAAATTCCTGTCTTTTATTGGTCATATGTCTCGTTCTGCCCAGCTGGCAGTATACGCAGGTGTGATTGCAGGTATTATCCAGAATCGGGCTGATTCCCAGAGAACGACCCAGACGCCTCGACGGGACCGGACCAAAAACGTATTTTAATTCTTTCATATTGGGTTTCCTCTTATCATTTTCTTTCCATATTTCCCGGCCGAATATCCGGCAGAACTTTAATCTTACATTCTTCGTAAAACCGGGCTTTATTCATTGTAACATAAAATATGCTCATGCGCAGTATCTTCTTTAAAAGCGGACAGAAACAGCCCCTGACAATCTGTATTCAAACTGAATCACCATTGTCAGGGGCTGTTACCGGTATTTCTCAAAATACTGTATGTATCCTGATAGTTTTCATAAACAATCCTACGGCTGCTATTTTGTTATCTTAATGGTTTTTATGCCGCTCCACGCAGAATAATATTTCGACGTTCCACTCTGCTTATATACACGTACCCGAACATAATACGTTTTACCCTTTGTCAGACCGGAGAGAGTTTTTGATACATTCTTATAGCCGGAAACGGTAAGCGTTTTTGCGCCCGAAAAACTGCTCGAAGCAGAATACTGCAGCTGATAACCCGTTGCTTTTGTATTCTTTCCCCATAACACATACAGTTTTCTACCGGACTGATTCTGTATTTTTGAAATACCAACAGCCTTTAACCGAACAATCTTTTTGCTGGTATATATGTCGCTTGTGCCATTGGAATCATAGGGTTTTACCATGTAATAATATGTACTGCCGTTATTATCTTTTACAGAAGTATCCGTATAACTCAGCGTTCCGGAACCTTTCACCGTTTTTATAGCTTTAAATGAGGTCGTACCTGTTTTTCGATATACATAATATTCTGAAGCACCTGAAACCTTTTTCCAGACAAGCTTTATACCGGTACTTGTATTGGAAATACTGGTAATATCCGCTCTGGGAAGATCCAGATAGCTGTACTTTATACCGTTATCTTTCGCATACTGCAAAGCCGTACTGCCTTTAAAACAGTAGATTCTCAGATCTTCATGACAGTTGTAGAAAACATAAGAATCAAATTGTGCTTTTTTACTTCGAATCACAGCTTTTTTCAGACTGTCACAATCTATAAAAGCTTTGTAACCGATATTTGTTACTGCTGCAGGAAGAGTAATGGATGCCATACCGCAGCTTGAAAAAGCATACTTACCAATCGTTTTGATTGATGTCCCCCATGTAACAGTTTTAAGATCATAACAGCGATCAAAGGCTGACGCTCCAATATCCTGAATACTATTGGACATCTTTACCGAAGTAATATGAGCATATACTCCATCCCCATAATTATAATCTGCATCCACATAAAACAGATACGCAGGTATTACTTTTACTTTAGAGCCGAATTCCACTTTCAGTGAATTACTGTCAGCTCCGGCATTATAAAAATTCTGTGCCCATTCATAACAATCCGAACAATTTCGGGCATTATAATAAACAGATGATAACAGTTTACAATTGTAAAATGAATACGCCCCTATCTCCGTCACAGTTTCAGGAATCGTC
>JALFLM010000044.1 GCA_022774705.1 Lachnospiraceae bacterium
CCTTCCGTATCGCCGATATAATCCCGGGCGATGGAATACAGCACCTCTGCCCCTCTTGAATTGGTCTGAAAGAAAGAAAAAGGAGTGATCTTAAACTGCAGTCCCAGCAGTTTTTCCACGATATAGTTTCTTCCGTACAGAAGATCAGTCCGGTCATTCTGAACCACATCCGCCAGACTGTCATTATATGTATGAAGCACACCCGTCAGGGTTCCTTCCAGTTCCAGCCCACAGAGCATATCAGTGAATGCTTTCAGCATCTTTTCTTCTTCTGCTTTTTCGCCTTCTCTTTTTCCGTCTTCACAGCTGCTTTCTCCTTCCTGATAAACACTGCTGGTTACCAGATCCACCAGAATCTCCCCGGTAAATGCTGTCTTCCTCACCAGAAGATGGCGCAGATAACCGGTATGACGCATACGGTGGTAATAAGGAAGCTGCCGTTCCCTGAAAAATTCCAGAACTGCATTCAGAATTATAGAAAAATCTTCATCCGCGATTCTGCAGCCATCGACCGTTACGATGTCGTGAAAACTTCCGCGTTTGTGCATGCCCAGGGACAGTTCCCCGCCCTTAACTTCGTCACCAAACGTATACTCCATCTTGTTTCGGTAACCGCAGGAAACAGGGCTGGGCTGTACTCCATCATAAACCAGCTTCCGGCCGTATTTTTCAAAAACAGGCTGCATCAGATTGCGCACCTGTTCTTCCTTCAGCTTCAGTTGTGTTTCATAGGGAATACTCTGGTACAGGCAGCCGCCGCAGCTGCCAAAGTGTCTGCATACGTCTCCGGCGCATTCTAGAGGAGAACGCTCCAGCACCTCCAGAAGACGCCCCTCAGCCTTTCCGTTTCGTGCTTTTTTTATGGAAAAACGGACTTTCTGTCCGGGAAGTGCCTGTTTTACGGACACTTTTCTGTCCTCTACATGACAGAATCCTCTATCCGGAAAGTCAATCCCTTCTATAACCGCCTCAAATATCTGTCCTTTTTTCATAGATTCCTCCCTTAAACAAATGAAAGGTACCTCACCACCGGTGGGGTACCCCCTGTGAACGGACCTGATATTGATCCGTTTTTCTTTATTCTTTCGCTGCTTTTCTGCTTCTGCAGCTATAAACGCTCAGATGCTATGCTTCTGCAGATTTCTGTGCTTCGGCTTCTTCATCAACGAAGATATCTTCTTCTTCATCATCTTCTTCTGTTTCTGCCGGTTCTTCCTCCAGCTCCTCATCAAAATCCTCGAAAAAATCATCATCTTCGAAATCATCTTCGAAGTCGTCCGGATCGGGTGTCAGTTTCTTGTACAGGAATACTGCTGCGATTGCAATTACTGCTACTGCTGCAATCGTACCTGCTATCCAGCAGATTTTCTTTTTGGATTCGGATTTCTTAAGCCGTTCTATAATGCGCTCAAGATCTTCTCTGGTAATATTGTTCATATGAAACACGTCCTTTCATTCTCTTATGTTCTCCCGCATCTGCGAAAGATACATATTTGTAATTAGTATACCATAATCCTGATTAATTTACTACTGAAATCTGAATTTTCGTGAATTTTGCCACACCAGCACTCAGATCTTTTTCAGTTTTGCAAAAGATGCAAACATCCGTTTTGCACCCACATCATCAAATTCAACACTCACCTCAAAATCACGTTTTCCATCCTGAATGGCAAGAACGGTTCCTTCTCCGAACTTAATATGCTTCACCCGGTCTCCCACATCGTAGGGCAGCGTCTCCATTTTTTCTACTTTAAACTGACGTCCCAGCCCGTTTTTAGCTGCTTCGGTAAGTGCATTGGACCGTGGTTTTGATGCAAAAGTTCTGCCGCCGCCATAGCTGCTACTTCCATAACCTGAACCGCCATGACCTGAACTGCTGCTGCCGTAATCCGCGCTGTCGTAACCCACGCTGCCGTAACCCACGCTGCCGTAACTCAGGCCTTTGAAGCCGCTTTCTCCCGTACCTGCTGCAGCCATCCGGCTTCTGTCTGATCCGTCTGCTGCAGTGCGGACTGCCATGCCTGCAGACTTCCTTCCCACATTGGTATCCAGCAAATGAAGGGGAATCTCATTACAGAACCGGGAAACCCGCAGATAACGGGTTTCTCCGTTGATCATACGCTGTCTTGCGCAGGTCAGTGTCAGTTCCTTCCGGGCACGGGTGATTCCCACATATGCCAGCCGCCGCTCTTCCTCCAGATCACCGGGATCGTCGGAATCAATGGACATGTGGCTCGGGAACAGACCGTCTTCCATCCCGCACAGATACACCCGGTCAAATTCCAGGCCCTTGGCGCTGTGCAGCGTCATCAGCAGAACCTTATCCTCTTCCTCATCCATACGGTCGATATCGGCCACCAGCGCAACCTCTTCCAGAAAAGCAGACAGAGAAACTTCTTCCTGTGCATGTTCTTCATAATCCACCGCCTTGTTGATAAATTCCTGAATATTCTCCAGTCTTGTCTGTGCTTCGATGGTATCCTCTCCCTCCAGTTCCTGACGGTAACCAGTCTGATCCAGCACTGCTTCGATCAGTTCATGAAGAGAATAATTTTCCGCCATCACCCGGAAAACGGAAATCTGTTCCACAAAGGCCAGCAGCTTGCCCACCGCACGCCCTCTTCCCAGAGTGGGGATATACTCCGCATTGCGCAGCGCTTCAAAAAAGCTGATGCCCTGCTCATCGGCAAATGCCTGTACACGCCCGATGGTGGTTCCTCCAATGCCTCTCCTGGGAACATTAATGATACGGGCAACAGAAATATCATCACTGCCGTTGTCGATGGTCTTCAGGTACGCAAGAATATCCTTGATTTCTTTTCTCTGATAGAAGTTAACACCGCCTACCAGCTGATAGGGGATCCCCTTGTTCACCATCCGTTCTTCAATGACACGGGACTGAGCGTTGGTACGATACAGAATGGCACAGTCATTATAGGGACGTCCCTCCCCATGGGCATCCAGCAATTCCTCCGTAATCTGATCAGCCTCCTGCATGGCGGTATCATACATCTTCAGTCTCACCCTGCGTCCCTCTTCATTCTCAGTCCACAGACGTTTCTCCTTACGTCCTTCATTATGTCTGATCACCTCATTGGCCGCATCCAGAATGTTCTTCGTAGAACGGTAATTCTGCTCCAGACGGATCACCGCAGCATCAGGAAAATGCTGCTCGAAGCCCAGAATATTCTGAATATTGGCGCCCCGGAACTTGTAGATGGACTGGTCGTCATCACCGACAACACAGAGGTTGCGGGATTTACCCGCAAGAAGGCGGATCAGCTCAAATTGAGCCGTATTGGTATCCTGATATTCATCCACCATGATATATCTGAAACGATTCTGATAATACTCAAGTACTTCCGGATTCTCGCGGAAAAGCTCCACCGTTTTTACGATCAGGTCATCAAAATCCAGTGCATTGTTCTTCTTCAGCTGTTCCTGATACTCGGTATAGATATCACCGATGCGCATCTTTCGATAATCTCCTGCCGCCTCCCTGCAGAACTGCTCCGGCGACACCAGATTGTCCTTGGCTGCGGATATATATTTCATCACAACCCGGTCTTTATACATCTTCTGATCCACATCCAGCTTTTTCAGCACCTGATGAAGGAGGGTTTTCTGATCATCCGTATCATATATGGAAAATCCTGTGGAAAATCCCAGACACTCGATATATCTGCGCAGAATCTTTACACAGGTGGAGTGAAACGTGGACACCCAGATACTCTCCGCGCCGAATTCCACCAGCTGATCCACACGCTCCCGCATCTCTCCTGCCGCTTTATTGGTAAATGTAATTGCCAGAATATTCCATGGATTGACATCCTTCTCATCTATCAGGTATGCGATTCTGTGAGTCAGCGTCCTGGTCTTGCCGGAACCCGCCCCTGCCAGAATCAGCAAAGGGCCATCTGTCTGATAAACAGCCTTCTGCTGCTCCGGATTCAAACTGTCGTAAATTGTACTCATACTTCTACTCTCCCTGCTTATATTTTCACTAATTTCCTGTCTTACTGTAATGCACAAATCTTTTTTCTGATACCTGAAGAGTATATCATAAAAACAGTTGTTTGTGTTATTAACTTTTTGAAAACAATCTTTTCACTTGTTTTTGAAACCATTTTCGATTATACTCTATGTAATATCAAGTAGTAAACAGAACGGAGGAAGAACGTTGTCCCATACAGATTACAGCAATATTAAAAGCATCAGCAGATTATTCCGACGTCTCGCTTCACTGGGCTATATACAGCCTGATGAAATCCCTTCCATCGATTTATATATGGATCAGGTCACCACTTTCATGGACGGACATCTGGCAACATCCAAACGATATGAAAGTGACAAGATCCTCACAAAAACCATGATCAATAATTATGCGAAAAACAACCTGCTGCCGGCCCCTGTCAGGAAAAAGTATTCGAAAGATCATATGCTTCTCCTGATTTTTATTTATTATCTGAAGAATATCATGAGCATCAGTGACATTCAGGAACTGCTGGGGCCTGTCACCGACCGGTATTTCAATCATAAAGGAGAACTTCCGCTGACGGAGATTTATCAGGAAGTGATGGATTACCTGAAGCAGGAACAGGACGGTCTGTTTCAGAACATCAAGCATGAATTCCATACCGCTGAGGGTCTTTTCTCGGATACTTCTGCTGATATTTCGGAAGAAAGCCGCGAGGAACTGAGAAAGTTTGCATTTATCTGCTATCTGGCTTTCGATGTCTATCTGAAAAAACTGATGATCGAGACACTGATCGATGATGATAAGGAAATACGAACACAGAAGGAGAAGGAAAAACAGGAAAAAAAGAAAGCTTCCGACAAAAAATGAGAAACAGAAAAAGGATATCCCGCATCCGGCGGAGTATCCTTCATTTCCGAGGGCTGACCGATCAGAGTCAATCCTTTTTCTGATTCTCTTCCTGCTCTTTTATCCGGTCCAGCACCATATCGTAACCATCAGTTCCATAGTTCAGACACCGGTTGACTCTGCTGATCGTCGCTGTAGAAGCGCCGGTCTGCTCCGCAATCTCCAGATAAGTTTTTTTCTCTCTGAGCATCTTCGCCACTTCAAATCTCTGTGACAGAGAAAGCAGCTCATTGATGGTACATGCATCTTCAAAAAATTTATAGCACTCATCCAGATTCTGTAAAGTAAGAATTGCCTGAAACAGAGAATCCACCGCTTCAGTCCTTATCTTGTCATTCATAATACCCTCCTGATCTGAGTATCTCTCAATATCTGAGTATCCCTCAGTAATCACAAAGATATATTATCATTTTAACGCGATAAAGTCCAGCCCCTAGCCCGGAATCTCCATTACAGTTTTTTACAGCTGTCGTTTGATGACTGCAATCAGTCCTGCATTGTGCATTACGGTGAATACTGCAAAGGCCACCAGAAAACCGCCCAGTGACTGTACCGTGTTGCCGGTAATCATGGCAAATGCGGATGCTTTGTCAAATAAGAATGCTGTGGCGACAGAATAGGCAGCAACCTGAAATACACAGCCCGCCAGACAGCCTGCAACCCATCCATAGGTTCTGTGACTTCTTTCTGCCAGTACGCCCATAATCAGTGCCATGGCTGCCTTGATGAAAAATGTGGGCACCATCCAGATGGCATATCCGCCGATCAGATCTGCCAGTGCTGCTCCGATTGCTCCTGCAATTGCACCTTCCTTTTTTCCGAGGATGCATACCGTCAGAAAAATCATGCTGTCACCCAGATGGATATATCCACCCATGGCGGGAATCGGTATTTTCAGATAATAGGTTCCGGCAAATACAAGGGCTGCCATCAGCGCTGTCACTGTTATGTCTTTTACTGTCATCTTTTTATCATTCATAGTCAAACCCCCTGTTCTTCCATGAGCTATAGTATGTCACATTTCTGTTCCTGTTGAAATGCTCAGTTTTTCTTTTTTTTACAGGGTCAGTACGGACTGTCCCTCTGTTTTTTCGGAAATGTAACCACTGACAGAAATTTTTCCACAGCTTTTCTGCAGAATTTGTTTTTTATATATAACATATAATTGACTTTTATTCCCGTTAATAGTATTATATTGTTATATTCGCATAACATTTGGAGGTATCTTATGTTAGAGAAGATTTTCCATCTGGAAGAAAATCATACCAGTGTCCGCACAGAAATCAATGCAGGCATAACCAGTTTTGTTACCATGGCCTACATTCTAGCGGTTAACCCTTCCCTGCTGTCTGCTGCCGGTATGGATGCCCAGGGTGTCATGCTGGCCACCGCCCTCGCTTCCTGTCTGGGCTGTTTCTTTATGGCCGCATTTACCAACTATCCCATCGTACTGGCTCCCGGCATGGGACTGAATGCCTATTTTGCTTTTACAGTATGCGGTTCCTGCGGCTATTCCTGGCAGATTGCCCTGTTTGCCGTTTTTGTGGAAGGGCTGATCTTTATCCTGCTTTCCGTATCCAACGTTCGGGAAGCCCTGTTCAACGCCATCCCTCTGTCCCTGAAACACGGAGCCAGCGTGGGCATCGGCCTGTTTATCGCTTTCATCGGCCTGCAGAATGCAGGAATCATCATTGACAACGACAGTACGCTGGTTGGCATCGTTTCTTTCCGCAGCACTTTTCATACAGCAGGAATCTGTGCTCTGCTGACTCTGATCGGAACAGTTTTCATCGGCATTCTGTTTATACGCGGTGTGAAAGGATACGTCCTGATCGGTATGGCATTTACCTGGCTTGCAGGGATTCTCTGCCAGCTGACCGGACTTTACACCCCCGATGTGAAAGCCGGTTATTATTCCATGATTCCCTCTTCCATATTCAGCACTGATCTGAGCAGCATCGGAAAGGTATTCGGACAGGCTTTCCGGGCTGATTTCAGAGGAATTTCCGCAGGAACATTTATTACGATTATTTTTGCATTCCTCTTTGTGGATCTTTTTGATACACTGGGTGCTCTCATCGGACTGACTTCCAAAGCGGGCCTGCTGGACGAAGAAGGACATCTTCCCAGAATCAAAGGGGCTCTGCTGGCAGACGCGGCGGCAACCACTGCCGGTGCCATCATCGGTACATCCACTGTTACCACCTACGCTGAGAGCTCCGCGGGAATTGCCGAGGGCGGACGAACCGGACTGACTTCCGCAACAACCGGCTTTCTTTTTATCCTTGCACTGTTTTTTGCCCCTCTTTTCACCTCGATTCCTTCCTGTGCAACGGCACCGGCGCTGATTTTTGTCGGTTTCCTCATGCTCGGTTCCGTGGCAAAAATCAATCTGGAAGACCCGGTGGAAGCCATCCCTGCCTATCTGGCCATCCTCTTCATGCCAATGGCCTACTCCATCTCCGAGGGACTGGCAATCGGCATTATCTCCTACGTGATTCTTCATGTATTCACAGGACGGAAAAAAGAAGTAACACCCCTCATGTACATACTGGCACTCCTGTTTGTACTGAAATATATTTTCCTGTAAAATATCTCCCCCGGAAACGTTCTCTGGAAACGTTCCCCGGAAAAGCATTCCTGAATCTCTGTGGATTCCCATGCAAAAAGGACGGTGCTCCTACCCTGGCACCGCCCTTTTTGCATATCTTCTGATCTGCTGCTCCTTTCCTTCTCTTCATCTGCGATCATTTCGGTCGCTTCTTCTGCGATCATTCCGTTTACTTTATCTGTTGATTACTGTACGCTCCGGTCTGCAGCCCGGTTGCCTGTTCCCGGCCCTCCTGCGTTCCACCGCAGAATCTTGACATACTTTCTGGTTTTCTCTCCTGCTTTTTTCAGACAGAGATCAAATACATAAAGATACACCCTGTCCGCCTGATCCAGTACTTCCTCCAGAACCGGATCCTCCATCAGTTCCTGCATCGTAAGTCCCGAAACGTTGATACTTCCGAAATTCCTGAAATCAGGCTTCAGAAACAGACGCCTTACCAGATCCCGGTCCCTGGCTTCCTGTCCCTCCATGGAGGAGCATTCCCGTTTTTCCTGCACGGAACACGCTTTCTTTTTCAGCACGGAGCATTCCCCTCGGGCACCTTTTTCCAGCTGGTAATAGCCGGAAACCGTTACGTCGTTGCAGAAAGCCGAATCCAGATAAAGTCTCCTGATCATCGGCTCCAGCAGCCCCTCATCCTTCAGGCGTTCAAAAGTCCTGACACCCGCCTCGCTGATGCCGTCTCCCTGAATCAGCAGATATTTTCTGCCGGTTTCATCCACTTCATACCACGCGGAAAACCGTTCAAACAGGGAATTCATAATCGCCGCCATACGGTAACACTGTTTATCCCTGTCAAAAATATAAAACATCTTTGTCATGGAAAGTCCCAGCTCCCTGTAATAAAAAAGATTGGCAGCCATCTCCAGCATCACAGCGGGATTCTCCATCAGAAAATCACCGATTTCTTCCTCTTTTGCATAAAGTTCCCCATCAAAAGGAAAATCACCTGCCAGCCATCCTCCGGGACGCTCCTGCAGACTGATATTCTGAAAATCAACCTTCTGTAATCTGCACATTCTATCCTCCTGTACCCTGCAGGCCGTACCTGCCCGCTGATATTATAAATCCCGGTAACTGTTCACCCCAATGTATTCCATATCACTTCTGTAAATATCTATTATCATATCACAAATTTTGGATAAATTTTATTAAATATCCGTCATAATTCTAAAATTCTTGTTAAATTTGTTGGAAAATGTGGAAAAATGAAGTAATATATAACCAGATGCTTTAATTACACTGTATAATGTGAGGTGTTTTATGGACCTGAATCGGATTTTCTGCTGTTTTTATCCCGATATTCTGCTGCGCCTTTTTCTGTCCGCCTTTCTGGGCGGGCTGCTGGGGGTTGAACGCACCCACACAGGCAGAGCAGCCGGACTGCGCACCTATGCCATCGTCTGCTGCGCTTCCTCCCTGATCATGATGACCAATCTGTATATTTACGATACCATGGGGGCATCCGATCCGGTGCGTCTGGGTGCGCAGGTCATCAGCGGAATCGGATTTCTGGGTGCCGGTTCCATTATTGTCACCGGCAAGTTCCACCAGCACATTAAAGGCCTTACAACTGCTGCTGCCCTGTGGGCAAGCGGAGCCATCGGACTGGCATGCGGATGCGGATATTATTTTGCCGCCATTACCGCAACCCTGATCATTTTTTTCTCCATGCATTTTCTGCGGATCGTTGAGAAAAAGATGATGACCAATGAGCACAACATTACATTCTATATGGAACTGGATTCCCTGGAAAGCATGGGGCTGATCACGCAGCTTTTCCGCTCCATGAATATCTCAATCGAAAATATGAAACTGTCCCGCCCTTTTCTGGATACTTCCCAGACGGCTGTCACCTACGCCGTTATTCTTCCCAAACGTGTCAGGCGGACAGAAATCATCGAAAAGCTGACGGAAAATGAACATGTGATCTATATCGAAGAAGCGTGGTAGAGTCTGAACCTGCCCATGAGGCGGAAAAGATATAACGTGCGCCGGTACCTGACATCCAGATACCGGCGCACGTTTCTATTATACCGCTTTATTCCGCTTATTTCTGAACAATATTGATAATTCTGCCGGGTACGTAGATTTCCTTTACGATGGTTCCGGTCAGTCTGGAAGCCACCGCTTCCTTACCTGCTGCGATTGCATCTTCTTTGGAGATATCCTTGGGAAGCTGAATCGTTGTACGTACTTTGCCGTTAACCTGAACAGCTACTTCAACAGTCTGCTCAACGGTCTTTGCTTCATCATATTCAGGCCATGATGTCTGATACAGCCTGCCTTCAAATCCCATGACGGACCACAGTTCTTCTGTGATGTGAGGTGCTACGGGATTTAACAGTACCAGCAGGATTCTGTAATCATCCCTGGTGATGCTTCCTGCCTTGTAGTAGTCATTTAACAGAGCCATCATGGCAGCGATTGCCGTGTTGTACTTCAGCGCTTCGTAATCCTGACTTACTTTTTTGATGGTCTGATGGATCCTTGTCTCCAGATTTTTGGAGTAGCCGGTGGCATCGGTAACCATATCCTGCAGTTTCCATACACGATCCAGGAAACGGCGGCAGCCTTTTACACCATCGTTGGACCAGGACGCAGCCATGTCAAATGCGCCGATGAACATCTCGTAGGTACGAAGTGTGTCAGCACCGAATTCATTGACAATATCGTCAGGGTTGATGACATTGCCTCTTGATTTACTCATCTTTTCGCCGTTCTCACCCAGGATCATACCGTGAGAAGTTCTCTTCTGGTACGGTTCGGGACAGGGAACAACGCCTTCATCGTAGAGGAATTTATGCCAGAATCTGGAGTACAGCAGATGCAGTGTAGTATGCTCCATACCACCGTTGTACCAGTCAACAGGAAGCCAGTAATCCATGGCCTCTTTGCTTGCCAGAGCCTCTTTATTGTGAGGATCGATATAACGCAGGAAATACCAGGAAGATCCTGCCCACTGGGGCATGGTATCTGTCTCGCGCTTTGCGGGACCTCCGCAGCAGGGACAGGTGGTGTTCACCCAGTCGGTCATGGCAGACAGCGGTGATTCACCGTCGTCGGTTGTCATGTAATTGTCCACATCGGGAAGAACCAGCGGAAGCTCGGATTCGGGAACCGGAACGTATCCGCACTTGTCACAGTGGATGATCGGAATAGGCTCGCCCCAGTATCTCTGACGGGAGAATACCCAGTCTCTTAACTTGAAATTGCGTTTTGCATGACCGATTCCTTTTTCTTCCAGCCATTCAACGATCTTTTTCTTGGCATCAGCCACTTCCAGACCGGTCAGGAAACCGGAATTCACAAGCACACCGACAGCTACATCGGTAAATGCCGCTTCTTCCACATTGCCGCCGCCTACGACTTCAATGATGGGCAGTCCGAACTTTTTAGCAAATTCCCAGTCTCTTTCATCGTGCCCGGGTACAGCCATGATAGCACCGGTGCCGTAGGACATCAGTACGTAATCGGAAACCCAGATGGGAATCTCCTTACCGTTAACCGGGTTGACAGCCTTCAGACCCTG
>JALFLM010000102.1 GCA_022774705.1 Lachnospiraceae bacterium
ATTTCAAAATGACCATACCTGACACCTCCTTACTCATAGTAGTGCATGAAGATTTCCTCCAAAGAGGGCTCTTCCAAAAGCACATCGTCCAAATGCAGCAGGTGAAGTTTATCAATGATTGCTGTGATATTGCCGTTATACATAAAGGAGACAGAGGTCTTGTCCGGGGTCTCAGAGAAATTCGCAATACCAGGCAGCTCCCAGAAATCACTGGAAATCGGTGTTTTGGTGGTAAGGCTGACCTTTTTATAACCGCTTTCCCGTAGTTCTCTGATAGACTGGATGCTCATGAGCTTACCCTCTTTTAAGATTGCCACCCGGTCACACAGCTTCTGTACCTCGCTGAGTACATGGGAGGAGAAGAAAATTGTGGTGCCCCGGTTGTTCTCCTCCTTCAGAATATCATAGAATGCCTGCTGGATCAGCGGGTCTAAGCCGCTGGTAGGTTCATCCATGATCAGCAGCTTAGGGGAAGTCATAATGGCAGACACGATGCCCACCTTTTTCTTGTTGCCCAGAGACAGGTCTGCAATCTTCCGGGACAAATCCAAATTGAGCCGTTCGGAAAGCTCATACATTTTCGTTTCACAGTTCATGGCGTACAGGTCGGCGGTGTATTGCAGTAGTTCCCGCACCTTCATGTTTTCATAATAGCTGTTCTCGCTGGGGAGGTAGCCCACATCTCTGGCAATGACACTTGCCTGACTCTGGCAGTCTAAACCGAAAATAGAAGCGTTGCCACCGCTGGGACGGATCAGACCCATCAGAGTGCGGATGGTGGTGGACTTACCCGCACCGTTTGGGCCAATGAAGCCAAAGAACTCGCCCTGATTAACTGTGAGATTGAGGTTGCTGATACCTCTGTGTTTCCCATAGTGCTTGGTCAGTTGGTTCAAGACAATAGCGTATTCACTCATTTTAAATATTCCTCCTTATAGAAATTGTTTTTTAGAATTGAAATGGTTTTTTCAAATTCATTCATAACTGTTTCAAAATCAAAAACGGCTGCGTTACGATAACGGGCTGCATACCCCTCCGCCATCACTAAAAGCATATTGTAAACAGGTTGAGCATCTTCGGGATTTTTGAACTTTAAGGAATCATCCTCTCGTAAAACCATTTCATTTCTGAAATTCCCTGCTTCCATCTTTAATGAAGCAAGTAGGTCATTGACTTCAGGAGAAGCCTCTTCCCAAACACTTGCCATAAATTGAGTAATAAACGGGTGTGTTTTCATTGCAGCCATTTTCATCTTGCTGGAAACCAGAATGCGGTTAAACAGATCGGTTTCTGAATCAAGTATCGTTTGGTCAAACGAAGGCATAATGATTTTCATACAATATTCCAACAGGTAGGTATACAGTTGTTTTTTGCTGCCAAAGTACTGAAATACGGATGCCTTTGAAATATGCGCCGTTACAGCAATATCGTTGACAGAAGCCTTATCATATCCAAACTTACCAAAGCACTGGAGTGCCGCATTGATGATGGTAATTTGCTTTTCCTCGCTTAGTGCAAAAAATTTGTCCATTTAATTTCTCCTTTCAAGTGACCGATTCGGTTATTCACAGTATAGCACCGATAACCGATTCGGTCAAGCGATTAGAAATCTAATTCTATGCCAACATCCACTACAAAAAAACGCCTGTACGAGCATTTCTCATGCCCGCACAGGCGGCTTGCTTTATCTTTGGCAATCAATCCAAAGGTTTATATTCTGTTACAGTTTTCAAGTAGGTTTCCGTATCGCCGTTGAGGATCAAATCCGCATAGGCTGCCGGATCGTTGTAAATCAGCCAGTCCAGCTCTGACCTCTGGTACATATTGTCTGCCACCTCGTTCTCCACGGCGGTGCAGTCAATGGAAACCATGCTGCCGTCTGCATATTTCAGCTCGACACAAGCATTGTCGATATTAAACTCACAAGATAATAATCGGTTCACAGTGGTAATCTCCTTACAGATTCTAATTTTCAAAATGAATAATCTGTCGTGATGAACCCGTTTCCCGAATATCGATTCCCATAGACCGCACCAATTCCGCACCAAATGCCCATGAAACTATATGTAAGTACATGGATTTATATAACGGAAAAGTACGAAAATATGGGATTTATTGAGGTTTATGAAGGAATATAGAGATATGAAAAGGCTGTTTATCCAACGATACCTAATTTCATTCTATTTCCTCCTTTGATTTCATGCCGGGAAACAGTCCTGTAATCAGACAAAATGGCATGAAACCGCATACTCGGCACAATTCTAACATAAAAGAAAACGGGATTCAAGCCACAGTTACTTAATTAACACGAAATGCCTTGATTTTCGCGCCTTCAGAGAGTAAAATAGAGCGGATAGAATTCAGTTTAGATTGGAGATTGAGGTATATGTTGCAGTTTGCGCCGGATATCCGGTTTCCCGGTCCGGGGATTGAGATTGGTGATCTGCCCAGCGGGATCATGCTTCCCATCGGGGACGGATTTGAGGTAAAGTTTTACGGAATTATTATAGGTATTGGTATCCTCTGCGGGTATCTGCTTGCCTGCTATTGCGCAAAGAGGGAGGAGATTTCATCTGAAACGGTGATTGACTTCCTCCTGTATGCGCTGATTTTTTCCATTATCGGTGCCAGAATGTATTATGTGATTTTTTCATGGGACTATTATAAGGAAAATCCGCTGCAGATTTTCAATCTGCGGGGCGGCGGCCTGGCAATTTACGGCGGGGTGATCGCAGCATTTCTTACTTTATATGTTTATACGAGAGTGAAAAAATTATCATTTTTCAGGATGGCGGACTGCTGTGTACCGGGACTGGTACTGGGACAGGCAATCGGGCGCTGGGGCAATTTTTTCAACTGTGAAGCTTTCGGCGGTTACTCCGATGGATTTCTGTCCATGTGGATCCTGAAATCAAAGGTATACAGCGGCTATATCACAGAGGAACTGAACAGCCATACCGTCATGTATCAGGGCGCAGAATACATACAGGTTCATCCCACCTTCCTGTATGAATCCATGTGGAATCTGAGTGTGGTGGTGATACTGCTGCTGGCACACAGAAAGAAACAGTTTGACGGTCAGATCTGTCTGATGTATCTGGGCCTGTACGGTCTCGGCCGTGTCTGGATCGAAGGACTCCGCACAGACCAGCTTATACTTGGCAGTACAGGCATCCCCGTATCCCAGCTTTTATCCGCCTGCCTGGTAGTATTCAGCACCGCAGCACTGATCTGTCAGTTTACCCGGAGGAAAAAAGACGGACAGAAGAGGTAATATAACAGAAGAGGTAATATAAAGAAATGAAAAATGCCGCATGGCCTTAAAAGGAACCATGCGGCATTTTAAAATTCAATAACTTTTTCTAACAGATTAGCAATTTTTTAAAAAAAATACTTTGCAAGTGCCCGATAGTGTGTTAAAATGAATTTCAAAGTGACTGAAAGTGCAACTTTGTGCAACGTCAGGACGCAGTGAGGGCGGTAAGCGATGGAGATGGATGATCTGTTTGCGGAATTTGATTTGAATATGCTCTATGGAAGATTCAGCCATTCTCTTGACAGCAAGGGAAGGGTGATTATTCCTGCCCGTTTCCGCAGCTGTCTGGGTGATGTTGTGGTGATTACCAGAGGCTACGATGTAAACTGTCTGAATCTCTACTCCAGAACCGAGTGGGTGAAACGGATGGCGAAGCTGAAGGAGATTCCGGTCAGTGATGAGCAGGGGCAGAAGTTCATACGGTATTTTCTGGGCAATGCGGAACCGTGTGTTCCGGACAAGCAGGGGAAGATTCTGATTCCGTCTCATCTGAGAGAGGCGGCCCGGCTGGAAAAAGATGTGACACTTTCAGGCATGGGCGACCGGGTGGAGATCTGGAACCGGGAGATCTGGGAGCAGAACAGCACTTATGAGTCAACAGCAGAAATCCGCGCAAGCGTGGAAAAATATGAGTTCTAAAGGAAATAAGATGGAACAGATTGAGTTTAATCATGTATCGGTACTGCTGAAGGAGACAGTGGATGGTTTGAATCTGAAACCGGGAGCAGTGATTGTAGACGGAACCATGGGATTCGGCGGGCATACGCAGGAGGTGCTTAAGCGGCTGGAAGGAACCGGCAGAGTCATCTGTATCGATCAGGATGCGGATGCCATAGCGGCAGCCACGAAGCGTCTGGAACCCTGGAAGGACCAGGTGACCATTGTCAGAAGCAATTATGTGGATATGCCCCTTGTACTGGATTCTCTGGGAATCGACCAGGTGGATGGCATCATGCTTGATCTGGGTGTAAGTTCTTTCCAGCTGGATGAAGCTTCCAGAGGTTTTACCTACCGCATGGAAGGACCGCTGGACATGCGCATGGATCAGAGAAATCCGGTGACGGCAGCCTGGCTGGTCAATACCTGTTCCAGAGAAGAATTATGCAGAATCCTGTGGGACTACGGTGAGGAGCGGTATGCGCGCAGCATCGTGGACCGTATTATCAGGGAAAGAGAGAAGGCTCCCATTGAGACCACCACTCAGCTGGTGGATATCATACGGGCGGCGATTCCCGCAAAAGCGAAAAATGCAGGCGGGCATCCTGCAAAAAGGACATTTCAGGCACTGCGCATTGAAGTGAATCATGAACTGGATGTACTGACTGATTCCATAGATGCCATGATCGACAGACTTGCCCCCGGCGGCAGGCTCTGCATTATCACTTTCCAGTCTCTGGAGGACCGGATCGTAAAGAATCAGTTTAAGAGAAATGAGAATCCGTGTACCTGTCCGCCGGAATTTCCGGTCTGTGTATGCGGTAAAAAAAGTAAAGGCAGAGCAGTAACAAGAAAACCGGTGCTGCCTGCGCAGGAGGAAATCGCACGGAACAAAAGATCCAAAAGTGCCAAACTCCGGATATTTGAAAAGACCAGATAAGGAGGATACAAGATGGCTGAATACAGGAACAGCGGCGGATATCAGGTTAACGGCAGTTCTGCTGTCAGACGGCAGGAAGAAAGACAGGTTGAACAGAGACCGGTGAGAAAAAGACAGCGGCGGGTGCTGCCCCGTACAGCTGTGGATATTATCCCGGTGGCTTATGTGTTTATGGTGGCAGCTGCCTGCGTGTGCATTCTGGCCTGCTCGGTTATGTATGTTCATGCAAAGACAGAGATGACAGGGCTTACGAAGAGCGTTTCTTCACTGCAGACCAGTCTGGAGACCATCCGTCAGGAGAATCAGGATCTTCAGAATGAGATTGCAACCTGCACCAGTCTTGATACGATTCGTAAAAAAGCAACAAAGGAGCTTGGTATGGTTCCTGCAGATGATTCTCAGATCATTTATTATGATCAGTCTGATTCAGAATATGTAAGACAGAAGGATGATATTCCCAATGAGTAAGAAAAAGAAAAGGCGGCCTGCACCGAGAAAGGTCGCCGGATATATTAAATTCAGAGCGGGCCTGGTATTCCTCGTGGTACTGGGCTTGATGTGTTTTCTGTTGATCCGGATTATTGTGATCAACCAGCATAACGGTGAAGACTACAATAAAACCATATTAAATCAGATGGCCTACGACAGCCGGACCATACCTGCCGAGCGGGGCAGGATTCTGGACCGCAACGGAACCAGTCTGGCCTACAATGAAAACCGTTACAATCTGATTCTGGAGCCGAAGAATATCCTGCTGTCCGAGGCAGATACGCAGGCAACAATCAATGCTCTGGTGGAATGCTACGGTCTGGACCGGGCTGAACTGGAGGAAAAGATCGAAAAGAATAAGGATTCCTATTACGTGAATCTGAATCACCCGGTTTCCGAAGATGAACGTCAGAAATTCCTGGATTACAAAGAAGAGTATGAAAATTCCAAAGAAACTCAGGCCGCTGCAGAAGAAACGGACAGTGCTCCGGAGGATGAGACAGAAGCTGATCAGGGTTCCGGGCTGACAAAAGCCTTTCAGGCGGTAAAAGCATTTTTTACCGATACGGAGAAAAAGACGACAACAAAGAAGAAAGGCAGGATCGTGGGTGTAACTTTCGAGATCAACCGGAAGAGAGTGTATCCTTATAAAACTCTGGCCTCCACAACGATCGGATTTGCCAATTCCTCAGGCGGCGTGGCGGGGCTGGAGTATCAGTATGATGATCTGCTCAGCGGAACAGATGGAAGAAAGTACGGTTATCTGAATCAGGATTCTTCTGTTGAGATTCAGACAATTGAAGAAACTGACGGATATACGCTGAAAACCACCCTTGATGCCTACATTCAGAAGATATGTGAGAAGATCATCAATAAATATGAAAAGAAAACAGGGAGCAACGTTACTTCGATTATGGTCATGAATCCCAATAATGGTGAGATTTATGCCATGGCTGCCAGCAGACAGTATGATCTGAGCAATCCTACCCGGCTCACAGATTCCTATTCCGAGGAAGAACTTGAGAATATGACGGATGAAGAGAAGTCGGAGATTCTGCTGAACCGGTGGCGCAATTTCTGTACATCCAGCAGCTATGAGCCCGGTTCCACGGCAAAGGTATTTACTGTGGCGGCAGGTATGGAGGAAAATAAGATCAGTCCGGACAATACTTTTGTCTGCGATGGAGTGAAAGCCTACGGCAGTACGCGGATTCACTGTCACAAACGAAGCGGGCATGGCTCTCTCAATGTGACCGGAGCGCTGATGGCTTCCTGCAACGATGCACTGATGCAGATCGGGGATCTGGTGGGTATCCAGGACTTCTGCAAATATCAGCAGCGATTCAATTTCGGCCAGGAAACGGGCATTGATCTTCCTGATGAGCTGTCCTGTTCCAATCAGATTTACAATGAGAGCAATATGACTGCCATCGATCTGGCCTGCAACTCTTTTGGGCAGAACTTTTATGTGACTATGGTACAGATGTGTGCCGCGTATTCTTCCCTTGTAAACGGCGGCAATTACTATGAACCCCATGTGGTGAAGCAGATTCTCGACAATGACGGAAAGGTGGTTGAGAATATTGAGCCGAAGCTTGTCCGCCAGACAGTCAGCAAAAGCACCAGCGAATACATGAAGGAAGCGCTTCTGCAGGTTGTTGAAAACGGTACCGGCAGCCGTGTCCAAATCGACGGTTACGAAATCGGCGGCAAGACAGGTACGGCGGAAAAAGCCAATGTGGGAGATGAGAAGGAAACCTATACGGTATCTTTCATGTCTGTTGCTCCTGCCTA
>JALFLM010000124.1 GCA_022774705.1 Lachnospiraceae bacterium
TATGAACAAATTGAATATATTGTAATGAAAATTAAAAAATAATGTTGTGTTTCTGTAGTATTTGTACTATAATTAATTAATCCACAATACAGTTGTATGTAACATTTTGAATAATGTTCAGATAATGATAAAACTACCTAAAGGAGGGGATTGCTATGGTTCAGATTATAGCCGGAACAAAAGGAAAGGGAAAAACTAAAATTCTCCTTGAGAAGGCCAACTCAGCAATCAAAGAAGCAAAGGGTTCTGTTGTTTACCTGGATAAAAACACAAAACACATGTATGAACTGAATAACAGGGTTCGGTTAATTAATGTTATGGATTATTCTGTAAAAACATGTGAAGCATTTATTGGATTTATCTGTGGTATTATTTCACAGGATCATGATCTTGAATGTATGTTTCTGGACAGCTTCCTGAAACTTGCTTATCTGGAAGGACAGGATATTACAGATGCCGTACTGACACTGGAAGAAATCAGCAGGAAATTTGATGTTAATTTTGTACTGAGTGTTTCTCTGGATAAGAGTGATCTTTCAGATGCTGTACTGCCTTTTGTTTCGGATGCATTATAGACTGTGGTCTTTACTGCAGAATCGGGTCATTTGGGGCAGGACGGTCTTTTATACCGTCGGGCGGAATTGAATGTTATGAAGAGAAAAGCAGCTGTTTTTACAGCTGCTTTTGTGGTTGCATGGCGGATGCATTTGCGTTTTACTGCTTTTGGGCGGTACATCTGTGCATTTGCAGAACTGCCGCATAAAATCATGTTTCTGCTGCAGCGGAGCGGATCCGTCCATATGTGCTGATCAGATACAGTCCGCATAATCCGACAATTGCATAGATGATTCTGGTGAGCCAGGTCATGCTGCCGAAAAGCCATGCAATCAGGTCAAATCCGAAAAAGCCGATCAGCCCCCAGTTGATTGCACCTATGATTGTAATAGTCAATACAGTATAATCCAGTCCTCGTGTATCCATTTTTTGCCTCCTGTAAACAAATCTGGGCTGCGGAGTCATGAAATTAACAATTCAGGGTGATCTGCCGCAGGTGGAAATCTCGTTAAACGAGGTTCTTTTTTATTTTGTACAGTTTTATAAAAAATATACATTTTTCAGTGGATTCATTCTTGAACTTTGATGGATGATTCATTATAATATTCATAATGTCGATATATCCTTAGAAGGATATATTTATGCGGTACCTGCCGAAAACAATATGTTTTCGAGGTTGGCTCTGAACAGTTATGTTTTCTTTTTGCAGAAGCCGCAAATACAGATAATCTGACAGGTGCAGACGGGAGGTTAGGATGGCAAAAAAAAAGGTTAAAGTGCTTAGGACAAAGCGCTTTAATGTTGTACATCTGATTTTTTTTATTTTTTTCATCTATATGGTTGTTATGGTTGGAAGATATATCGCAAAGGAAGATATAAAAGCCTGTGAGGTTACAGAAGGTTCTCTGACTCAAAATCACAACTATACAGGATTGATCCTGCGGACCGAAAAGGTAATCAATTCAGACATGGAAGGTTATGTGCAATGTTATGTGAATGACGGTGACCGTGTCAGTGCAGATGGAGTGATCTATGCCATTGACCGCACAGGAGATGAATTGACAAGCCCGGGCGGCGGTACACAGAGCAGTATAACAGATGAACAGTACAGGTCTCTCAGAAAGTATCTGAATCACTTCAGTACAGGATACAGAGGACAGAATTTTACAGATGTATATGCATTTAAGGATCAGCTGACAACTACATTGTACGGGATCAGACAGCAGGAAGCAGGAGAACAGGAAGGTGAATCCGGACTGTCCGTAAAAAAAGCCCCTGTCAGCGGGGTGGTGTATTTTACTATGGACGGGTTTGAATCCCTGTCTGCTGACCGGATTACCAGAGAAAGCCTGGGGAATATTATCCTTTCAAATTCACGGGTTATGACCGGAGATCAGATTAAGAAGGATTCACCGATCTGCAAGATCATATCGGATGAAAGCTGGTCTGTTATCATTCCGATTACGGAAACGGATGCGGCATATTACGCTGATAAAACAAAGGCAACCGTTTTACTCACCGATATCAATGCAAAGACATCTGCGGATATTAAAGTATATGAGGATTCAAACGGCGGGAAACTTGCCATGGTGACGCTGAATGATTACATGTCTTCCTATTCCGCTGATCGTATGGTTAGTTTTCAGCTGGTAAAACCGGTGATAACGGGATTGAAGGTTCCCAGAACAAGTGTGGTTTCCAGTGAACTGTATACGATTCCTGTAGAATATGCATGTAAGCCGGAGAATACAAACGATGTTCAGTTTTTCAGAATTCCTGCGGGGAAAACAGAATACGAGGAGATAGCACCCGATATCAGTTATGTGGACAGTAAGTATTACTATGTGGAATGTTCTGAATTTCAGCCGGGAGACAGGATTCTGAAGAAAGACGGAACAGGAAAAATCAACGGTCAGGAATACGAAATCGGCAGCAAAAAAACGTTGAAAGGCGTTTATAATGTCAATAAAGGATTTGCTGTTTTTGAGGTTGTTGAGATACTTGATGAGAATGATACATACTGTATCGTACAGCCTGGAACTGTATATGGACTGGCAGTGTATGACCATATTGTATTAAATGCTTCGACAGTTGACGAAGATGATTTACTTTATTAGAAATATGTGCTATAGTTTAACTGATTGACTGTATGATTTTCAATATGAAATATTGTACTGCATGAATCAGAATATTCATCCGGTGTTCTCACAAGTGAATTTTGTGACCGGTTAGCTGAAATATAAAAAAGCGTCAAGAGGGTTGATAAATGGCTAATATGATTGAAAGATTTTTGGATTTTATGAAGCTTTCATACGACGAGGATTATGATGAAGATGAAGAAAACGGTACGTATGAAGCCCCCGTAAAATCCCGGGCAGGGAAGAATAAAGAAGAAGATAAAACGGACAGAACCGACAATATTTCGAAAGAAAGCCGGAAGGAAGCTCCGGTCAGAGAGCGGAGTTCCAAAAAGGAAACGAGGGGACAGACACGCCCGGATACATTTTCCGGCAGCAGATCCGGAAAGACACCGGTTCGTTCGAATTCTAATGTATCTGTAATCGGAGGAGGAAATAGCGTGGAATCTGAAATTGTATCAATTCGTCCAAAGGACGATAAAGCAAGACAGGAGATCGGTGATCGTCTTCTGGAGGGAAAAACGGTATTAATTAATATGGAAGGGCTTGAACTGGATGTGGCTCAGCGTATTGTGGATTTTACATTCGGCGTCTGTTATGCCATAAAGGGTAATATGAAATTCCCGTCCAAATACATTGTAATTGCTGTTCCGGATGAAGTCGGTCTGAGCGGAGAATTCGAAACTTCAGCGGATTCATCCGGTCGCCGGTCTGCCGGTTCCAGAACATCATTTGATAATTAATGGCCTGTCCGGCGGTGCCGGATCATATTATATTTTTTCGGAAGAAAAGCAAACAATCCCAGGGTTGTTTGCTTTCTTCCTGTATAAGAACAGAACAGAAGGAGCGACAGGATATGATAACCGTTCATTATGGCGAAAAACCGATTTATGATATTTATATAGAAGATAATTATGACAGGCTTCAGAACGCATTTATGACTCTGGAGGATGTGGAAAAGAAAAAGGTATGCATTGTTAGTGAGACCAATGTGGCTCCTCACTATCTTGAAGCGGTCAGCTGTGCGGCAGAACAGGTTTTCGCTTCGGTTTCGACGTTTGTTTTCCCGGCAGGAGAAGCCAGCAAAAATCTGAATACAGTTCAGGAACTGTATGAACATCTGATTCAGAATCATTTTGAGAGAAAGGACATGCTGATTGCTCTGGGAGGCGGCGTTACCGGGGATCTGACCGGTTATGCGGCAGCTACTTATCTGCGGGGGATTTCTTTTATTCAGATGCCTACTACTCTGCTTTCTCAGGTAGACAGCAGCATCGGAGGCAAGACCGGTGTCGACTTTAAAAGCTATAAAAATATGGTGGGAGCCTTCCATCAGCCTTCTCTGGTGTACATCAGCCTGGACACATTAAAAACTCTGAACAGCAAACAGTTCTGCGAAGGTATGGGAGAAATCATCAAGCACGGTCTGATCAAAGACAGCAGATATTATCAATGGCTGTCGGAGCATATGGATCAGATCCTTGCGGGAGATCCTGCTGTATGTCGGGAGATGATTGCAGTCAGCTGCAATATTAAGAGGGAAGTAGTTGAAAAAGACCCGAAAGAGCAGGGCGAACGGGCGCTGCTGAATTTCGGACATACGCTGGGGCATGCTGTGGAAAAAGTCAGTGATTTCCGTTTGCTCCATGGTGAATGTGTGGCACTGGGCTGTGTGGCGGCGTCCTGGATTTCCTGGCAGAGAGGGATGATATCCGAAAAGCAGTATCTGAACATCAGGGACACCATTCAAAAAGCGCAGCTTCCGGTTATTGCTGACCGGATCAATGAAAAAGATGCCATGGAAGCTGTAAAACATGATAAGAAGATGGAAGCCGGCAAAGTGAAATTTATCCTGCTGAAACAGCCCGGAGAAGCGGTAATCGACCGTACAGTAACGGCTCAGGAAATGGAATCGGCGTTGAAAGTGATCCTGACAGGAGGATTTGATGAACAGTAAAAAAACTTTTTTATGGGCTGCGGCAGTTTTGTTTTTGCTGATTGCTGCAGATCAGCTGACAAAACAGCTGGCTGTGCAGTATCTTTATCAGAACGAACCTGTTGAAATCATTCCCGGAGTTTTCGAACTGCAGTTTCTGATCAATAAAGGGGCAGCTTTTGGAATTATGCAGAATCATCAGTATTTTTTTGCCGCAGTTACCTGTATCGTACTGTGTGTTCTGGCCTGGGTTTATGTAAGATCCGTTTCACTGCCGCAGTTTGGGATGCTTCGTATGATTCTTGTCCTTCTGATGGCAGGAGCTGTGGGAAATCTTCTGGATCGCGTTCGTCTGGGTTATGTGATCGATTTCTTTTATTTCAAGCTGATTGATTTTCCCATATTTAACGTGGCGGACTGCTATGTGGTAGTATCTGTGTTTTCATTGGCTGTTCTGATTCTCTTTGTTTACAGAGAAGAGGATCTGGAGGAGCTGAGCCGTCATCTGAAGACGGGTGGAGGACATAAGTCATGAACCGGTATTGCTTTATGGCAGATCAGGATGCAGAAAATGAGCGTATTGACAAATATCTCACTGATTATCTGAAAAAACATTCCCGGTCCTTTCTTCAGAAGCTGATTAAAGAAGGGCAGGTTTCTGTGAACGGGAAACCAGTGAAAAACAATTATCGGCTCCATGAGGAAGACCGGATAGAACTGACTGTACCCGAGCCGCTTCAGACGGACATTTTACCGGAGAATCTGAATCTGGACATCGTATATGAAGATGACTCTGTTCTGATCGTAAACAAGCCCAAAGGTATGGTGGTGCATCCGTCGGCCGGCCATGCATCCGGAACACTGGTGAATGGACTGATGTACCACTGCAAAGACAGACTTTCCGGAATCAACGGTGTGCTGCGGCCGGGCATTGTCCACCGGATCGATATGGATACGACGGGACTTCTGATCGTCTGCAAAAATGATCAGGCCCATAACTGTATTGCTGCGCAGCTGAAGGAGCATTCCATTACCAGAAGGTATTATGCGCTGGCAAAAGGGCATTTCAAGGAGATGGAAGGTACCGTCGACGCCCCAATCGGAAGAAACCCGTCCAATCGGTTAAAAATGGCTGTAAACCGGCAAACCGGAAAGAATGCGGTGACCCATTATCGGGTACTGGAACAGTTTTCTTCCTGTGCCCTGATCGAGTGCCGTCTGGAGACGGGCAGGACTCATCAGATACGTGTTCATATGTCAAGTATCGGGCATCCGCTTCTTGGGGATACCATATATGGAGGTCCCGCAGTAAAAAATGTTCAGGGACAGATGCTGCATGCCGGGATTATCGGCTTCATGCATCCGGACACAGGAGAATACATGGAATTTTCTTCTGAGCTTCCCGGGTATTTTCGGGATATTCTGAAACGTCTGCGGAAAGGGAACGTAAAATACTAAAACATTTTTGTGAATAAAAAACTTCTTTCTGTACATACTCATAAAGTCGGATTTCACGGCATGATTTTCAGAAATCAGCCGATGAATGGTACAGAAGGAGGTTTTTTATGTTAGACAATTATACAACCAGTCATAATAACAGAAATGACAGCAACGACAGCAGCAACAGAAACAGCAATAACAGCAGAAATGACAGCAACAGCAGAAACAGCAATAACGGCAGAAATGACAGCAACAGCAATAACAGCAGAAATGACAGCGGCAATAGAAGCAGCAATGCTTCAAATGAACGTAATCAGACAGACCGCTATGGGAATCGCAGCGGCATGAACCGTTCCAATAACAGTGATAATCGCTTCAACAATAGTGACAACCGTTCCAATAACAGCGATAACCGTTCCAATAACAGCGACAACCACTTCGGTAACAATGACAACCGTTCCAACAGATATGGAAATCGAAATGAGTCCGATTGTTTTGGAAACCGGTCAAATGGCAGCCGCAATCAGAGCAGATAAAGCCTGCCTGTTGTCCGATCAATAAGAACCACTGTGCATTGGCTCCGAAACTTCGGAACCGTGTGTAATTGCTGCCGAAAAGCCGCCGCAGGCGAATTGCGGCGGCTTTTTGATTGAAGCGGAGGATTCCTTACCGAAATCAGGAGATTGAAAAACGAAAAACGGAGTTGCTTCATATGATAAAGTAAAACAAAACAGTAAAAGAAGTTGGAAAAATTATGGAATATGTATATCATCTTCCGATCCCTTCCGGTGTAAACGGAAAAGGTGTTACGGTTGCGGTTCTGGATACAGGTATTATGAATCATCCCGACTTTGACAATAGAATTGCAGTATTCAGAGATTTTGTCAATGAAAAAAAAGTGATGTATGATGATAATGGACATGGAACACATGTGGCGGGGATTCTGGCGGGCAGCGGTGTGCTGAGCCGCAGAAAATACCGCGGAATTGCTCCCTCTGCGAAAATAGCAGCTCTGAAAGTTCTGGATCAGAATGGAAACGGCAGCCTGAAGCAGATTCTTAAAGCACTGGACTGGCTTCTGGGGAATCATGAAAAATACGGGATCCGGATTGTAAATATTTCCATTGGAACGCTTCCGGACCGGGACACTCAGGACGGTTCTGCCATGATGCGGAAAATCGATCAGCTGTGGGATGCCAATCTCTGCATTTTTGCAGCAGCAGGCAATGCGGGACCCCGGAAAGGAAGTATTACAAGCCCTGGAATTAATCGTAAAATCATTACAGTAGGATGCTGTGAGCCCTTTCCGGTAATTGAACATGGCCGTAAAATAAAAATGAGGTATTCCGGAAGAGGTCCCGTCCCTTTGAGCTGCGTCATGAAACCGGAGGTCGTTGCCTACGGAAAAGATATCATGTCCTGCAATTACCGGTATCCGGAGGGGCAGAAACCCTATATACAAAAAAGCGGAACATCCATGGCCGTTCCCATGGCGTCCGCTTCGGCTGCGCTTTTGCTGGAAGTCTGTCCGTCCTTTACAAATGCTCAGGTGAAGCTGTGCTTCCGGGACAGCTGCAGGAATCTGTGGCTTCCCTCCAACCAGCAGGGCTGGGGGCTGATACAGCCGGACCGCCTGATCAGGTCGGGGCTGGCTGTATGCAGTAAGCTGTAATATACGTGTCATTCAGCCAGATTCTCCCACTGCTCATACAGCAGTTCCAGCTGTTCACTGATATCCTTTTGTTCTTTATTCAGTTCGATCAGACGGGAGGTATTGGTATATACCTCTTCCCGGGTCAGAAGATCATTGATTTCATTGTCCCGTTCTTCCAGTTTCTGAATCTGTTCTTCTGTTTTTCGCAGGTCATTCCGGCGTTTCCGCTCTCTGGCCTGGGCTTCTTTGGCTGCCAGCCATTCTGCTCTGGTGTCGGACTCTTTTGCAGAAACGGAGGAAGCTGCAGCAGAATTTCTGCTGCCAGGACTGCCGGCTGCTGTCTGGTCGGCAAGGGCAAACTGTTCTGCAGCTTTTTCCTGATAGTAATCGTAATTACCGAGGAAATTGATAAACTGTCCGTGGTACAGAGACAGGATCCGGGTGGCTGTCTGGTTGATAAAGTACCGGTCATGGGAGACAAACAAAACGGTACCGGTGTAATGTGTCAGGGCATTTTCCAGGATTTCTTTGGAGACAATGTCCAGATGGTTGGTCGGTTCGTCAAGAATCAGGAAATTGGCATCGGAGAGCATCAGCTTGGCAAGAGACAGACGGCCCCGCTCGCCGCCGCTTAGATCGCGTACCTGTTTAAATACATCATCTCCTGTGAACAGGAAAGCAGCCAGCAGATTGCGGATCTCCGTGTTGGTCATGGCAGGAAACTCGTCGCCCAGTTCATCAAACAGTGTCTTATCTTCATTGAGCAGCTGCTGTTCCTGGTCGTAATAACCGATATGTACCCGGGAACCGGTAAGGAACTCTCCGGAGTCGGCAGGAAGCATCTTGTTGAGAATTTTCAGCAATGTGGTTTTGCCGGTTCCGTTGTCACCGATGATGGCCACGCGCTCACCGCGTTTGATTTCAATATCGGCATTCTCAAACAGTTTCATGCTGCCAAAGGATTTTGAGAGCCCTTTTATGGTCAGCACATCATTGCCGCTGGTGACAGCAGGATGAAATTCAATATTCATGCTGTCATTGAGAACCATGGGCTTTTCAAGACGCTCGATTTTGTTCAGCATTTTTTCGCGGCTTTCCGCACGCTTGATGGATTTTTCCCGGTTAAATGATTTAAGCTTTGTAATAACCTCTTCCTGATGCCTGATTTCCTGCTGCTGGTTCATGTAGGCTTTCAGCTGGATTTCGCGCATCTGGGCCTTTTTAACAGAATAATCGGAATAATTGCCGCTGAACATGGTAACCTGACCGGATTCGATTTCAATGACCTTGCTGACAATCCGGTTCAGGAAATACCGGTCATGGGAAACGATGATGACACTTCCGGGGTAATTCAGCAGAAATGTTTCCAGCCAGGAGATGGAATTAACATCCAGGTGGTTGGTCGGCTCGTCCAGCATGATAATATCCGGTTTGGTAAGCAGAAGGCGCCCCAGGGAAACACGGGTCTTCTGGCCTCCTGACAGAGTATTAACCTTACGGGAAAAATCTTCTTCGGAAAATCCCAGTCCTTTCAGGACACCGGTCACCTCGCTCTTATAGGCATAACCGTCTGCCTGTTCAAATGCATGGGTTGCTTTGGCGTAGGAGTCCAGCAGTGCCTCCAGTTCTTCTCCTTCCCTGTGCTTCATCTCCAGTTCCAGACTGCGGATCTTCTGCTCCAGCTCCAGAATATCCTGGCGGACCTGAAGCAGGGTATCATAGATGGTGGCATCAGAGATAAAATTCTGATGCTGTGCCAGATAACCAATGGTGCGCCCTTTGGCGATAACGATTTCACCGCTGTCAGCAGGTTCCTCGCCGATGATAATTTTTAATAAGGTAGATTTACCGGCGCCGTTGATACCGACAATGGCAGCTTTTTCATGTTCATTGATATGAAAAACGGCATCCTTCAGTACGACATCAGTGCCAAATGATTTATTGATATGGCTGCATGAAAGAATCATACAAACACCTCACTTTCAATCTGTGGTTTCATTGAAAACAGGACATACTTTTTCAGTATAATATAAATTAATAGAACAGGCAAGGTGAAAATAAAAAAACACAGAGCGGATATATCCGGCCCCATATGATAAATAATATATCGGAGACAGGCGGTTATTACATGAATAAGATAAAATATTATTAACTAATTCGTACAGAAGGATTGAAACCATGCAAAAAATATACATAATAGAACAAAATAATAAATAAATATTACATTGCATTTATGGTGGATATAAAACAAAATTGACAAACAGTAAATAAAGTAATATAATTATGCATAATGCTTCGTGATTTTATGCAAAGTAGCATATCGACGCCGGTTCTGCCCGACCGGCATCAGATACAGAATATGATGAGCATGGTTCTGAGTTAGGAGTGATTTTTTTGGAGAACAAGGGAATATCAAGAGCGGTTATCAAACGTCTGCCGCGTTATTACCGATACCTTGGAGAATTGAAAGAGGAGGGAGTCGAAAGGATTTCTTCCAGCGAACTCAGTTCCAAAATGAAAGTAACGGCTTCTCAGATTCGCCAGGATCTGAATAATTTTGGCGGATTTGGACAGCAGGGATACGGATACAACGTGAACTACCTGTTTAATGAAATCGGACGGATTCTTGGAATTGATAAAAAGAATAATATGATTGTGATAGGCGCCGGCAATATGGGGCAGGCACTGACCAAGTACACCAGTTTTCGGTCCTACGGATTTGATATCATTGGCGTTTTTGATGTAAATGCAAACCTGATCGGCAAGTCCATCAACGGCATCGTGGTTCAGGATTACAGTGAAGTTGCCAGCTTTATCCGCAACAACCCGGTGGATATTGCAGTTTTGACGGTGCCCAAGGAAGCTGCCGGCAGTATTGCGGAATATCTGGTTCAGCTGGGAATTCATGCGTTCTGGAATTTTGCTTATACGGATCTTCGCCTTGGCCCCGGTATCGTGGTGGAGAATGTACATCTTTCCGACAGCCTGCTTCGGCTGTCCTATGAAGTAAAAAGCAAAGGAGCATCAAATGATTAAAGGTATCGGCATGGATATGACAGAGATATCCAGAGTAGAACAGGCCTGCAGAAAAGAGCATTTTCTGCACAGGATTTTTACCGCCGAGGAGATCACGCGATATGAACAATTCCCTGCCAGACTGGCGGGGAATTTTGCGGTTAAAGAGGCGGTGGCAAAGATGTTCGGCACCGGTTTCAGAACCTTTGGTCCCGGTGATGTGGAGGTGCTTCGGGATGAAACAGGAAAACCTTATGTGGTACTGCATGGACCGGCAAAAGAACTGCAGGAGAAATTGGGAATCGTTTCCATTTTTGTTACGATTACCAATGAAAATGATTTTGCATGTGCAGTTGCTGTAGGAGAAGGGGAGTAGAACAGTATGGAGTATTATGTAAATCATGTACAGATGAAAGCGGTGGATACGTATTCCATCAGGGATACGGGCATCCCTTCGCTTGTATTGATGGAACGGGCGGCTTTGTCGGTTGCGGAACTGGTCATGGAGCATTTTGCACCTGAAGATGGAAGAATTCTATCCGTATGTGCCATGGGCAACAATGGAGCCGACGGGATGGCTGCGGCCAGGATTCTGGCACTGAGGGGATACCGGACTGCCGTGCTTTTTGCGGGCAATCGGGAAAAAGCAACAGAAGAGTGGAACATACAGCTGGGAATTCTTGAAAAACTGGGAATCCCCTGTACTTTTGTGTCAGACAGTAACGGAGAAACCGTTTTTGAATATATTAATACAGAGAAAACTCAGGTACTCATCGATGGTCTGTTCGGCATTGGCCTTACCCGCAAAGTCACCGGTGTCTATGCAGAGCTGATCGATGCCATGAATGAATCAGGGATTCCCGTTGTGTCAGTGGATATTCCCTCAGGCATTGACTCCGACAGCGGTAAAATTGCCGGAACTGCTGTAAAAGCCTGGGCGACTGTCACATTCGGTCGTAAAAAAACGGGACAGATCTTCTATCCGGGAGCGGAGTACTGCGGTATGATTAAAGTCTGCGAGATTGGATTTGCTCCGGAAGCGCTGGAAAAAGCAGGCTATGATGCTTTTGGCTATACGAAAGCTGATCTGTGCCATCTGGTCAGACCGAGACCGGCAGACTCTCATAAAGGAACTTTCGGCAGGATTCTGATTATTGCCGGAAGCGAAACCATGGCCGGAGCAGCGGTTTTCAGTGCCCGGGCTGCTTACCGTATGGGCTGTGGTCTGGTTAAAATCCATACGGTTCGGGAAAACCGGGTTTGTATGCATCAGATGGTGCCCGAAGCGATTCTGTCACTTTACGACGGGGAAAATTATGATATGGAGCTGCTGCGCCGGGACTGCGAATGGGCTGATGTGGTGGTATTTGGTCCTGGTATAGGTCAGAAATCCCATGTGCATCAGATACTGGAGTATCTGCTGACATCCTGCAGATGCCCCATGGTTTTCGATGCAGACGGACTGCGTGTTCTGTCAGAACACAGAGAATGGTACTGCCTTCTGTCGGACCGTATGATTCTGACTCCTCATATGGGGGAAATGGCTGCTCTTACAGGCGCGGAAATCCCGGAGATTCAGAAAAATCCCGCGAAAACCGCCTGTGATTTTGCAGAACGTTTCGAATGCATCTGCGTTCTGAAAGGAGCCAGAACCATCGTGGCACAGAAGGGGCAGCCCTGTTATCTGAATACCTCCGGCTGCAGTGCCATGGCAACTGCCGGTTCGGGAGATGTGCTGACCGGTGTGCTGGCCGGTTTTCTGGCAGAAGGACACAGCTGTTCGAAAGCTGCTTCTCTGGGCGTTTATCTGCACGGTCTGGCAGGTGAAGCAGCCGCCGGGAAATACGGAAACCGGGCTGTGATGGCAACCGATCTGACCGAATCCATCGGTGATGTCTGGAAAGAAATATCGGAATGCAGGTAATTATGCGGAGTCTTTCCGGCTGCAGCCTGTAAAAATCCGGCAATATTCATCAGAGGATTATTGTATAATATTTTTTATATTCGGAAATACTGTCATTAAACTTAAGTAAAGGAGCATGACAATGATTATCCGAAGAGGAGATGTTTTTTATGCTGATCTGAGACCGGTGGTAGGTTCTGAACAGGGCGGTGTTCGTCCGGTACTGATCGTTCAGAATGATGTGGGCAACAGGCACAGTCCGACAGTGATCTGTGCGGCCATTACCAGTCGGCTCAATAAAGCAAAGCTTCCCACTCATGTGGAAGTAAGTACGATGCAGTGCGATATGGTGAAGGATTCCGTAATCCTGCTGGAGCAGCTGCGGACGATTGATAAAAAACGTCTGAAAGACAGAATCTGTCATATAGATGGAGCATTACTGGATGAAGTTGATAAAGCGCTTGTTGTAAGCCTGGGGCTTTCTACATAGCAGAGCGCGTGGAAGGAGTTATACTATGGACGATGGCTACTGGCCATGGCGAAGCATTTTTCTGATTTTGCTGTTTTTACTGTTTGCCCTGATTCACGGGTTTGAAAAGGCTATGCAGGGAGTCAATAATTCCCTGCTGGAGAATAAGGCCGAAGAAGGAGACCGGCATGCGGCGCTGCTGCTGGATACCATGCAGCAGCAGTCTTCCTTTACCTGTATCCGGCTGGTTCTCATGTTCGGAACCGGATATTACATGGGAGCACGGGTCTGGCCCCTGTGTCTGAAAGCCGGGACAAGAGGAGTCCTGATGATTCCCGGAACCTTTCTTCTGTTCCTTGTTGTGGGAATCATGGTTCCCAGGAAAATGGCAGCCCGGAAAAGTGATTTCTGGCTGAATCAGTGTCTGGGAGTCATCCGCTTTATTCTGGCTGTGTTTTATCCGCTGACCGCATTTGTGGACATGATCTCCAATCTGCTGCTCAGAATGGTGGGGTATGATGTCAATCAGAGCGATGAGGATGTCACCGCTGAAGAAATCATCTCTATGGTAAATGAAGGCAATGAACAGGGGGTGCTGGAAGACAGCGAAGCAGAGATGATACATAATATTATCACTTTCCGTGATAAAGATGCCAGTGATATCATGACAAGACGGATGAACATCATAGGAATCGAAGGACATCAGACTCTGCAGGAAGTCAGAAACCGGATGATGGAGGACAGTAAATCCCGCTTTCCTGTTTATGACGAAGAGCTGGACAATATCCTGGGTATTCTGTATTTCCGTGATGTGATGGTGATGGCCAACAATGAAGAACTGCTGGATCAGCCGGTTATGGAAATTCCCGGCTTTCTCAGAAAAGCCGAATTTATACCGGAGACCAGAAAAATCGATAACGTTTTTCAGTACATGCAGCTCAACAAGCTTCACATCATGCTGGTAGTGGATGAATACGGACAGCTGGCAGGCCTGGTCACCATGGAGGATCTGCTGGAGGAAATCGTAGGTAATATCTTTGATGAATTTGATGAAATCGAACAGCCCTACGTGGAAAAAACGGGAGAACAGGAGTATGTCCTCGATGGAATGACACCCCTGGATGAGGTGGAAAAGCTTCTGGGTATGGAATTTGACATGGAAGACATTGACACGATCAACGGATTTCTGCTGTACAAGCTGGGTCATCTCCCTGAGGAGGGGGAAGAAGCCATCGTTCGCCTGGACGATTACGATTTTACCGTCCTGCAGGTGGAAAACAAGGTAATCCAGAAAATCAGAGTCGCAAAGGCTGCTTAACCTGTTTACAGCTGGTTAAAAACTCTTTACGAACGACTGGTTTCATGGTATCATATAGTCTTGGATAAATAAATGGGGAAAGACTGAGTCGTTTCCGAAAGATTTGAGATAAAGGAGTGTTATTCAGAATGTCAGGACATTCAAAGTTTGCCAATATTAAACACAAAAAAGAGAAAAATGATGCTGCCAAAGGTAAGATTTTTACGATTATCGGACGCGAAATTGCTGTAGCAGTTAAGGAAGGCGGCCCCGATCCGGCCAATAACTACAAGCTGGCAACTGTTATTGCAAAAGCAAAAGCCAACAATATGCCCAACGATACCATCGACCGCGGTATCAAAAAAGCTGCCGGCGATCTGGGCGCTGTTAATTACGAATCCATTACTTATGAAGGCTATGGTCCCAACGGTGTAGCAATCATCGTAGATACACTGACAGACAACAAGAACCGTACCGCATCCAACGTGCGCAATGCTTTCACAAAAGGCAACGGCAACATGGGTACAACCGGCTGCGTATCTTTCATGTTCGATCAGAAAGGCCAGATCATCATCGACAAGGAAGAGTGCGAAATGGAGGCAGATGATCTGATGATGACTGCACTGGACGCAGGCGCAGAGGATTTCAATGAAGAAGAAGACAGCTTTGAGATCCTTACCGCACCCGATGACTTCCCGGAAGTTGTAAAAGCTCTGGAAGCAGAGAATATCCCCATGGCAAGTGCCGAGATCACCATGATTCCTCAGACGTACGTGGAACTGACCGATGAAAACGACATCAAGTATCTTCAGAGAACTCTGGATCTGCTTGAGGATGACGACGACGTGCAGCAGGTTTACCACAACTGGAATGAATAATTTTAATCAGGAATGTATGTTCTGACAATCACTTAAAACAAAGGTTTTTGAATGTATGCTGATTAAAATAAATCAACTGTATTTTGAAAAGTTAAGGTGTACGGACAATAATTTGCATCAATTAAATTGATTCAAAAAGCATAACTAAATATAATTCGACTATATTTAACAGTCACTTTTCTGGGTTTTCAGAAAGGGGGCTGTTTTTTTAGTTGAAAAATGAAGATTGTTTAAAGGAATTCATGTTCTCCTGCAATCTCAGAAAGATGTCCAAACGGACAATGAAAGGGTATCGCAATAACAATCTTGCTATGTTCAAGTATGTGGAACAGGAATTTGGCATCACGGAACTGGAAGATATGAATCGGATGGTGATTCAGGATTATGTCAATCATCTGACTGAAAAAGGGCTGAAGGAAACCTATATAAACGGACTTCTGAAATGTTTCCGGGCATATTTCAATTATGCTCTGGAAGAGGGTTATATCAGCAGATCGCCGATGGAGAAGATTAAATTTCAGCGAGAAGTTATGCCGATTATTCAGACCTTTACGGATGAAGAAGTGTATAAAATGGTACGTGCTTTTCATGGTAATGATTATATGAGCATACGCAATAATCTGATTATGACACTGTTTCTGGACACTGGGATAAGATGTACTGAATTGTGTGATTTGCAGATGACTGATATCAGAGATACACATGTTCGGATTTTTGGCAAAAACAAAAAGGAACGCATGGTTCCAATAAGTCCTGTATTGAATAAAGCGTTGATCCGATATCTGCGATGCCGTAATGAATGGAAAACAACACAATTGAGCATTCAGGATGAATATTTGCTTTTATCTTATCGGGGCAGGAAACTGACGGTTGAAGCTGTTGAGCGAGTTGTCAGGTTAGCAGGCGAATCGGCAAAGGTCAGGGAACATATCAGATGCAGCCCACACACATGCCGTCACTATTTTGCACAAAAATTATATAGAAATCGTGTAGATGTTTATACAATTTCTAAACTTTTAGGTCATGGGAACCTGCAAGTTACAAGGCGATATCTTCAATCTCTGGATTCAGACACATTTATTGAAGAACTGGGGACAGAAGTTAGCCCCTTGACTGGAATTATGGGGGCTAAACCCGAAACGAAGAAGAAGGGTGGTGGCAGGAAATGATTACAGATGCTGATTTCTACCATGGCTCAGATATCATCAAATCAGAGTTCTATCAGTTTCAGGCAGTTCTACTGGATTCTGATGATTACAGCAACCTGAGCAATGATGCCAGAGTCCTGTATGCCGTTATGCAGAAGCGTTTACATCTGTCAATGGATAACGGATGGCTGGATCAGAACGGAAGGACATTTTTTTACTACAGCCGTGAAGAATTGGCAGAAAAAATAAAGGTATCGTTACCAACCTGCCGTAAAGCCGTAAAACAGCTGATTGACTCCGAATTGTTGTATGAAGTCCGTCAGGGATTGGGCAAAGCAAACCGTTTGTATCTACTAAAACCAAAAGTATTCCAGATAGAGGAAATTGCACCGGATCAATTTAACAAGGGGAATTATTCAGATGATTCATCACAGCCCCTTGATTCTGGTGGTTCACAAAGTGAAGAATCTTTTCATTCCAGACAGAAAAAATCTTTCAGTCAGGAGAGAAAAAATTTTTCACCTAAACAAATATACAATAATCATACAGAAAATAGTTATATATCCCCTTCTACAGTTTCCCCTAAAGCGTACAGTTCGGAGATGACGGATAGAGTAAAAAAACAGATAGAGTATGATTCTTTATGCGACACACATAATGTCAAAATGCTGGATGCGATTGTGGATGTAATTGTATCTGTTATGGGGTTTAGCAAAGACACGTACAGAATTGGCAATTATTATCACGATGCTTCCAGAGTGAAAGAAGTTTTCAGTCAGGTGGACAAGGAAGCAGTTGAGCATACTATTGATGCCATAAGAAACAGTACAGAAAAAATATTCAATTATAGGAATTATATTATTTCTGTCTTGTTTAATCATGCTACTAATCCTGCTGCTGGTTGGAAACAGAAACCGAAAAACAGTTTCCATGACTTTGAGCAGCGAACATATGACGATGATCTTTATAAACAGATAATGGAGGCACAGGGATTATGACAACAGAAAAGTTTGATCGGATTTATGGCGAGTTAAAAGAACAGTTGTTAGAGGAAATGAAATCAAAAGAAATCACAGGTGCTAATTTCTATGAACACATGTATAACATGTGCGTATCAGTCCGCACACAGATGATGTTGATTGATGCCAATACATTGACAGGCAATCAGGCATACATGCTGATGCAGTTACCGGATTATGTCATGATGAAAGTCACAGACCGTAAAAACGCACAATGATTTTCTTTATGATTTGAAAAATCTGTACAAATTGATGAACGTACATAAACGTATGACGCTGTATTTGGCTTATATAGGCGTTTTTTGGCAGAAAAAGTATTAATATTGCCTAAATGATTAAATGGGCTGAAATCGCAAAATACGCGATACTAGGGATAGGAGAGTACTATGGATAAGAAAAGAGATAACATTTTTGTCAATATTATAATTTTTATAGTTATAATTTTGGTTACTTATTACTTATTTGTTATGCCGGATGACTGGTCGGTACATTCTAAAATGGCAGCAGAAGGACTTTCACAGTTTTTTGGAAATCTTGCTAAATAGAGGTGATATACATGTTTAAACGGATATATACAGAGTGTCCACAGGGTGTCCGAGAGGTGTCCGCAGGTGTCCAAGGGCTGTCCAAAACTGTCCAAGGAAGTGTCCAAGAGGTGTCCAAAACTGTCCAAAAAACTGTCCATGGACGTCTATGGACGTGGAAAGCACAGAGAAATTCACAAAATAGGCGTACCGTCCCTCTTTGGAAACAGGTGATAGCCATGTCTGCGCTGATTGTGTCTTTGGTGTCCACGCTGACCGAACAGGAACCAAAAACACAGGTGCTTGCTTATCTGGTATTTGGAACAGTATTCTTTCTGCTTGATCCGATTCAATGCATTACGAGATTGCTTGCACCACAGTCCTGCTGCCTGATTGCTTTAGATCAGGTACTGATTATTGTTGGGATTATAAGACCGATGAGAGGATACCTGATTGTAATGGTAGTACTAATCACAGGATCAGTGACAGCGATACGGTTTTTAAATGCTGAATGGCTTGCTGCATACAACTGGGTAATGTCTGAGGCAGTACAGAAAGCATTACTGATTGATGTGGACAACAAAGCAACCCAGGCATGGCAGACACACGGCCGGCGGGAAACCCGGACACTGCTACATGAGCTGGGCTTTAAAGCGACTGACGATATTCTTGATATCCTTCACAGGCCGGTTTATCTCTGTGGTTACCTGAACGGATACAAAAAAACAACAAAAGTCAAAAGCCGGATTGAAGCTCTGGAGAATAAAGCAGATAAGTACATACAGCTTTCAAAAGACCTGAAAGCCGAGAATCAGAATCTAAAAAACGAGATTTCCAGTTTAAAGGAAGTTGAAGCCGAACTTAGAGCGCAACTGTCGGAAAGCGAATACATGTACAATAATATTCAGAAGATGTATGCAGCGTCACAGGCAGAGAACAGACGCTTGAGAGTTGCTAATGAAGAATTACTACAGGGAGTGCCGGAACCGTCTGAAATGCCCGAAGAATTGAGCGAGGAAGAACAGATCAGGCGATTACTGGATCAGAATATGAGTATCAGGAAGATAGCTGAAATATTGCAAATTCCAAAGGGGCGAATTGAGAAGGTAAAGAAACAGGATCAGCAGCAGGACGATAAGATAGTTATAATAGGTGCTGCACAGTAAGTAAATGGAGGGAGTAAGAGAAATGACAATTATCGAAAAAATGTTCTATGGAGATTTTAATTTCGGAGACGAATCGCCAGAAGAAAGAGATGTAGAGCTGGAAAAGAAACTTGATGATGCAAAAGATGAATTTTGTAAAAAACTGTCAGAAGAACAGATAGCAGAATTTGAAGAAATTATATCGTTAGAATTACAATCAACAGTTACAGATCAGGCATACTTTTTTAGGCGGGGATTTGAAACAGGTTTTCAGTTATCACAGGAATTGAAAGAAGGATAAAAGTAAAATGGGGATGCAAATGCATCCCTTTTCATATAATAAACATCAATAGTGATGATTTATATTATATGAAATATGTATAATAGGAACATTTTTCTTGACATAATAGAATTAACAGTGTATAATAATAAAGGGATATTGTAACTTTTAATAAAAAATAGTCAAAAACTGGCATATCTTTGGTAAACATTTTTTTCTTAAATATGATACAATTCTGTTTGAGCAGTAAATCACTGCATTATCATAATATAATAGTCGTAAATTAAAGTGCCAAATGGCAGAAAGGAATACGCATATGACAAAAGAATCAACTTTGCGAAACAGATTACGCAGACGCGGATATCATCTCGTTTCGAAACATGATGGATATGGATGTAAGAATTACGCAATTTCTGACGAAAACCGATTTATTGTTGATGGATACGAATACTCATCAGGAGAGTTTTACATGGACTTATCTGATGTAGAACAGTGGATCAGAGATTTTGATTCAGAAAGATGTGCTTCATAAAATGCCGTCCTGCCATTTCGGATTGGCGGCCTACTTTGGCGGTGTCGGCTTGTTTTGTATCTGAATTCTTACAATAAAAAAACTTACCATCTTTATCAATACGCAAAATAAAAGATGGTAAGGTATAATCAACCATGATTAAAGTGGGCTGTCATCTACGATGGCGGCACCACATTTTTAAAAAGTTGCATTTGCAACGTTATATTTTTTTCGTTCTTTTCTGTTCTATATGTTATATATGAAATGGATTAATATGAAATTAGGAGAAACAGATGATCACAATTAAAAGAGGTAAAATTAAAAAGACGAGAAACGGAATTGCATTCTTTACGGGTGTGATCTTGTATCAGGATGAAAAGCTGGATTATATGTTCGATGTTTCAAACAAGCAATTGTTTGTTTTTAAATGGCAGAGAATACCGAAGGAAATAAAC
>JALFLM010000126.1 GCA_022774705.1 Lachnospiraceae bacterium
CCCGGGTTGGTCATAACCGGGAGCGTTACGCTGTAGTCGATGGAGGCTTCTTCCATTGAACTCTGCAGGCCGCTCACCGTGGCATCGGTATAGGGACGGGAACGGGAGAGCAGCTGCAGTTTGCCGATTACGTTCCCTGCAATCTTATCAGGGAACGTATGGGTATGAAAATCAATAATCATAGGACCTGCCTATCTGTATTCCTTTGCAAGAGCTTCAAAGGCGCTGAGAGAGCGTTCGATGCGTTCTGTGGGCACACAGTAGGAAATCCTTGTGTGTCCGGGGCATCCGAAGCCGGTGCCGGGAACGATCAGCAGATTATATTTTTTCGCTTTTTCGCAGAATGCCACATCATCAGCCTCCAGTGTACGGGGGAACATGTAGAATGTACCGCCGGGTTCTACCACATGGTAGCCCATTTCACGCAGACTCTTTAACAGAAGATTTTTATTGGTTTCATATACAGAGATGTCCGATGTCTCATCGGCACATGCCGCACAGATATGCTGGAACATGCTGGGAGCGCATACGTAGCCCAGAGAACGGCCGGCACCGGCAATGGCAGCGTATACCAGTCTGGCATCCTCAGCTTCGTCGGGAACCAGCACGTAGCCGAGACGTTCACCGGGCAGGGACAGGGATTTGGACCAGGAATAGCATACCAGTGTGTTTTTATAGTACTTGGGCAGATAGGGAACCACAGTACCGTCAAATACGATTTCACGGTAGGGTTCATCGGCAATCAGGTAAATAGGATGGCCGTATTCCTGAGATTTGCAGTTCAGGATCTCTGCCAGCTTTTTAACGGTTTCTTCTGAATATACAACGCCTGAAGGGTTGTTGGGGGAATTGACAACCACGCCTTTTGTATGTTCATTGATGGCTGCCTCGAATTTCTCAAAATCGATCTGGAATGCCTCAATGTCGGCAGGAATCAGAACCATGCGGGCACCTGCACCTTCGATGAAGACTTTGTATTCGGGGAAATAGGGGGCAAATACGATAAATTCATCTCCCGGGCAGGTCAGCCCGTTGAAACAGCAGCAGAGGGCAGCAGCAGCACCAACAGTGATGTAAAGGTTGTCTGCACCGAAGCTGGTGCCGAAGCGTCTGTTGATGGAGTCTGCAATGGCCTGTCTGGCAGCAGCATCGCCCTGGGCGCTGGTGTAACCGTGAAGAATGACCGGGTCCATGCTCTGAAGCAGTTTCTGTACGGTTTCATTAACGCAGTCGGGAGCAGGTACGCTGGGATTGCCGATGGAGAAATCGAAAACGTTCTCAGCACCGACTTCAGCGGCGCGCATCTTACCATATTCGAACAGCTCACGGATCACGGAGCGCTGGGTACCAAGACCCACCATTTTTTCATTTAACATAATAGTATCTCCTTAATAAAAATTTCTATACTAACAATAGTGCAATTTGCGGAATCTGTCAACTGCCGGAAAAAGAAACAGTTACAAAGATGTGTTATTTTCAGGGGGCTTTTGCTGTAATAATTTGACTTTTCACCGCAGATATGGTATCCTGTTAATCGATACTGCTTTAACAGTTTAAAGAGGCAGAAATCCGGAAAATAATAGAAATACAAAGTGAGGAAGTTTATTATGCCTGTTACTGATTTACTGGAGAGAAACTGTAAATTGTACGGAGATGAAGTGGCGCTGGTGGAGCTGAATCCGACGATGCCGGATACGAGGCGTATCACATGGAAGGAATATGATCTGATGCAGCCGACTTCGTCCGATCCCTACCGCAGAGAGATTACCTGGGCTGTTTTTGATGAAAAAGCAAACCGTGTTGCCAATATGCTGCTGGACCGGGGCGTGAAGCGGGGCGATAAGGTGGCGATCCTGATGTTCAACTGTCTGGAGTGGCTGCCCATTTATTTTGGTATTCTGAAGACGGGAGCGATTGCTGTTCCCTTTAATTTCCGTTTTTCATCGGAAGAAATCATGTACTGTGCCGATCTGGCGGAAGTGGATGTGCTGCTGTTCGGACCGGAATTTATCGGTCGTATCGAAGCCATTGCAGACAAACTCTGCCGCCGCCGTCTGCTGATTTTTGTGGGTGATAATTGTCCCACTTTCGCGGAAAGTTATCATGCTCTGGTAGCTGACTGTTCCAGCCGTGCACCGCTTGTCCGCATCGAAGATGAAGATGATGCGGCTATCTATTTTTCATCGGGTACTACCGGCTTCCCGAAAGCAATCCTGCATAATCATACGAGTCTTCTTCAGGCGGCTCAGATGGAGCAGAAACATCATGAAACCGGCAGAGAAGATACATTCCTGTGTATACCGCCGCTGTATCATACCGGAGCCAAGTTCCACTGGATGGGCAGCCTGATTGCGGGAAGCAAGGCGGTTTTACTGAAGGGAACCTCTCCGGAGATTATTCTCAATGCCATTTCTCAGGAGCACTGTACCATTGTCTGGCTTCTGGTGCCCTGGGCACAGGATATTCTCGATGCACTGGATCGCGGCGATCTGAAGTTGTCCGACTACAAGCTGGATCAGTGGAGACTGATGCATATCGGCGCCCAGCCGGTTCCGCCGTCACTGATCCGCCGCTGGAAAGAGTATTTCCCCCATCATCAGTACGATACCAATTATGGTCTTTCCGAATCCACAGGACCCGGCTGTGTTCATCTGGGTATGGAGAATATCCACAAGGTGGGAGCCATCGGCATTCCCGGATATCGCTGGAAATGTAAGATTGTGGATGAGGATGGCAATGAAGTGAAGCAGGGAGAAGTGGGAGAGCTTTGCGTTAAGGGCCCCGGTCTGATGACCTGCTATTACAACGATCCGAAAGCAACGGCAGAGGCACTGAAGGATGGCTGGCTCTTTACTGGGGATATGGCCATGCAGGATGAGGATGGATTCTATTTTCTGGTTGACCGGAAAAAGGATGTCATCGTCAGCGGCGGTGAGAACATCTATCCGGTTCAGATTGAGGATTTCCTGAGAGGGTGCAATAAGATCAAGGATGTGGCGGTAATCGGACTGCCGGACAAGCGCCTGGGTGAGATTACCGGTGCCGTTATTGAGATTAAAGAAGGCATGGAATGTACCGAAGAAGAGATTGAGGAATTCTGTCTTGAACTGCCCCGGTATAAACGGCCGAAGAAGATTATATTTGCCGAAATTCCGAGAAACTCAACAGGGAAGATTGAAAAACCTAAATTAAGAAAGACTTACGGAGCAGAACATCTGGTAGCGCAGCAGAACAGGGGATAGGCAGTGCTTTCTCTTCCTGGGTGTAAAGCGGGCGGGTGGTGTCCACGGGACGCCCGGTGTTCAGGCTATGAAGTCCTTAGGCGGGCTGGGAACGCCCGCTGCAGGACTTATAGCCCTGAACACCGGGCTGTTTTTTTGCTTCATGGCTCGCCCGCTTTACGGATGGAAGGGGAAAGCGCTGTGGGGTGGGGCTGCAGGGCCTGCGGCCCTGGGGCGCCGTGGAGGTTTCATTTTCTCTCCCATGTACAGTTTATTTCTTCATTTGCGGATATGGATATAACCTATGCGGCGGAATGACCGACAGGTCCTGTCAAGGAGACCGTTGACAAACGCCGGCACTTGCTTTTTCAAGCGAAAGCGCCGAAAAAGCTTAGTACCGCTGCGTTTGTCATCGAGCGAGAGCGCGTCTCCGGACAGGATCTGTCGGTCATGTAGCCTCATACTTTATTTCATATCCAGCCGAAAAATAAACTGTAACCCCTATTTCCTGTAGCAGCTGAAGGCATCCTCTACCAGTTCTTTTTCCGGTGCAGGTGTGATCAGGCTTACGACAGGGACAATGATCAGGCCTGCCAGCATGGCGATGACACCGCAGTTGATAGGTGACTGGATGATGGCGGGCAGTGTGCTTCTGAAGAGCATGTTGTAGACCATCAGCAGAGAGCCGAAGAGGAAGCTTGCCCAGCAGGCTGCTTTTGTGGTGCGTTTCCAGTACAGGGAGTAGAGGAAAGGCGCCAGGAATGCGCCGGCCAGTGCGCCCCAGGAGATGCCCATCAGCTGAGCGATGAAGGTTACGGCTGATTTGTACTGAATCAGGGCAAGGACTGCGGAAATGGCAATGAATACCACGATCAGGACACGGATGTAGATAACCTGTTTTTTCTCACTCATGTTTTTGATAAAGTTGTCTTTCAGAAAATCGATGGTCAGCGTGGAGCTGGAGGCGATAACCAGAGAAGACAGAGTGGACATGGAGGCGGAAAGCACCAGAATAACTACCAGAGAGATCATAAAAGGACTCAGAGTGGAGAGCATGGTGGGAATGATGGAATCGTATCCGCCTGCGGCAATATCGATCTGATCGGAGAACAGACGTCCGAAGCCGCCCAGGAAATAACATCCGCCGGCTACAACCAGTGCAAACAGGGTAGAGATAATCGTGCCTTTTCTGATAGCTGATTCATCCTTGATGGCGTAGAATTTCTGAACCATCTGCGGAAGTCCCCAGGTACCAAGGGAGGTCAGGAGAACCACGAACAGCAGGTTCAGAGGGTCGGGCCCGAAGCAGGAGGCAAAGATGCCGGGTGTGGTGCTGACGGTTTCATCGGTAACCTGAGCCAGACCCTCCAGAGCAGCACTGAGACCTCCCTTGCTGTTCAGGACTGCAATGATTACAGCCACAATACCTACCAGCATGATCATACCCTGAATGAAATCGTTGATGGCTGTAGCCATATATCCGCCTGCGATTACGTAAACAGCTGTCAGTACGGCCATCAGAAGGATGCAGACAGAGTAGTCGATATCAAATGCCATGCCGAACAGACGTGAAAGTCCGTTGTAGAGCGATGCAGTGTAGGGAATCAGGAAGATGAAAATGATTACGGAAGCACCGATCTTCAGTCCTTTGCTGTCAAATCTCCGGCCGAAAAACTGGGGCATGGTGGCGGATTCCAGATGCTGTGACATCAGACGGGTTCTGCGTCCCAGAACCATCCAGGCAAACAGGGAGCCGATGATGGCGTTGCCGATACCGGCCCAGGTAGCCGCGATACCGTATTTCCATCCGAACTGTCCGGCGTATCCCACAAATACCACCGCTGAGAAGTAGGAGGTACCATAAGCAAATGCAGTCAGCCAGGGACCCACTGAACGTCCTCCGAGAACAAAGCCATTGACATCAGTTGCGTGTTTTCTGCAATACAGACCGATTGCAACGAGAAGTGCAAAATAGAGAACTAAAATCACTACTTTCATAAAAATGTTTCCTTTCATATTTCTTTTGTTGAATTTTCAATGCTCTTTTACACATTAAAGCAATAAACATCAAAACTTTAACATATAAAACCAAAAAAGTCAATAGAACATGAGCAGAATGCATAATTTTTTGCCTGCAGGGTACATTGTTACAGAGCCTGCAGGGTACATTGTTACAGACTGTTTTGTTGACAAATCAGAAGATTGTGGTAAGCTTATGGAAAACGACAAGATGAGCTTGCGGAAAGGCAGAGGGAAAATTATGCTGCACCTGATTACTTTATATTTCGAAGAACTGGTGGAATACTGTGTGATCATTCTTGAGTTTATCGGTCTGATCGTTCTGATGCTGAGCGCATTGAAAAATGTCTGGGGTCTTTTCCGAAAGGCCCCCCATGTACGTCTGTCTCTGGCAGAAGGAATTGCCCTGGCATTGGAATTCAAGCTGGGAAGCGAGGTACTTAGAACCGTGATCGTGCGCCAGACCAGCGAGCTGGTTATCCTGGGAGCGATTATTCTGATGAGGGCGGCGCTTACGTTTCTGATTCACTGGGAGATCAGAAATGAAAAGATGGTATCTGCTCAGAATCAGGCAGATTCGCACAAAAACGTAACAACGCATAGCATATAAGGTATAAGATAAATATTAAGATACGAAAGAAGGTTTGCGCATATGAAGGTTCAATATATCGGTCACAGCGGTTTTCTTGTGACAATGGAAAGCTGTTGTCTGCTTTTTGATTACTATACGGGAACGATTCCGAAGCTTCCCGGAGACAGACCCCTGTATGTTTTTTCCAGTCACCGGCATCAGGATCATTTTGATCCGGAGATATTTTCATTTTCAGAGATGGCGGACCGTGCAGAATATCTGCTTTCCTATGATATTAAGCTGAACGGGCATTTTTTCAGAAAATATCCGCAGGCGGCAAATCTGCGGGATCAGGGCAGGCTGCATTCCCTGCGGTCGGATGAGAAGTATGTCATTGACAATCTAAAGATCGATACGATAAAATCAACAGATGAAGGTGTTGCTTTTCTGGTTTCAGTGCCCCGGGAGCACAAAAGGATCTATCATGCAGGCGATCTGAACTGGTGGATATGGCCGGAGGATACCAAACAGGAGTATCACAACATGACAGCCATGTTTCAGCGTTCGGTGGGCCGGCTGACAGAGCTGGTACAGGACGGCGGTATGGTGGACGTTGCTTTTCTGCCTCTGGATCCCAGGCAGGAGCAGTATGAATTCTGCGGAATGGAGTATTATCTGGAACATGTGCCCGTAAAACATGTTTTTCCCATGCACTGCTGGGAACAGTACGATATCATTCCGCGGTTTCTTGAGGCTCACGGTGGGCAGTATCCCGAAACAGCAATTCATACGATTACGGAAAGAGGAGAATGTTATGAAATTTAAAATGGTACATGAGAATTACAATGTGTTTGATCTGGACAAAAGTCTGGCCTTTTACGAAAAAGCACTGGGCCTGACAGAACGCAGGAGAAAAGTGGCGGAGGACGGTTCTTTTATTATCGTTTACGTGGGCAATGATACGACGCCTTTTGAACTGGAACTGACCTGGACAAAGGAGTACGACCGCCCTTACAATCTGGGCGATGAGGAATTCCATCTGGCATTTGTTACTGATGATTTCGAGGAATCCCACAAGCTCCATGAAGAGATGGGCTGTATCGTATTCGAAAATCCTTCCATGGGGATTTATTTTATCACGGATCCAGATGGATACTGGCTGGAGATTATCCCGGAAAGATAGCAGGTTATCATAATTAAAAACAAAGCCGGCAGCATAAAAGGCCGTCTGTACTTCCGAAAGAGGAAGACAGACGGTTTTTTTATGCTGTCGGGCAGCTTTTGTTCTTTTGTACTGCAGCATGCTTTGGTTATCGCATAAACGTATTAATGACGTGAAGAATTCCGTCTTCGTCGTTGGATTTCGTGATGAAGTCGGCGGTGTCTTTTACGATGGGCTGGGCATTTTTCATGGCAACGCCCAGGCCGGCGTATTCGATCATGGAAATATCGTTGTAGCCGTCGCCGCAGCAGATCATGGAATCGGCGGTCAGCCCGAGACTGTTGAGCAGCTTCTGCAGAGAGTAGGCTTTGTCAATATTCTGAGGCATAACTTCCAGGAAGAAAGGTTCGGAGAAATAGATGTTCAGCAGGCTGCGGAACTGATTCTGAAGCTTTTTCTGAATTTCTTTCAGAACGTCAGGCTCTCCGGGGATCAGAAGCTTGTTGACCGGGAAGGTCAGACGGGAGACGAAATCATCTGCATGAACGATTTCCATCTTGTTGATGGAAGCTTCCAGCTCTACGTACCGGTTGATTCCCAGACTTGACAGAATGCACTGATCATCGTAGGTGATGATATCGACTCCGGGATACGTTTTTACGATATCATAAATGGGCCCGATGACGGAGGCCGGCAGGGTGCGGTTGTAAATGATATTGCCGGTGGAGCACTGGGTAATGCGCGCGCCGTTGAAGGAAAGCATGTAGCCGCCGAAACGCGTCAGCTCCAGTTCTTTTGCCAGGGGCAGAACGCCATTGATGGGGCGGCCACTGGCCAGAACGACGATTTTGCCCGCTTCCTGAATCTCAATCAGGGCTTTCCTTGTCGGTTCCGTTACTTCTTTTCTGGAGTTGGTCAATGTACCATCCAGGTCAAGAACAAGCATCTTATAGTCCATAATTAAACCTCTTTCCTGTGTTATGTGTTTTTGGGCACAATTATACTATCTGAAACCTGCTGTTGCAAGCGTTCGGACGGAGAATTATTCAGGTTTGTTTTTTTTATCAGGGGAAAACGGAATATACATGGAAAAGAATCAGGGCAATCAGAACAGTAAATTGTTTTCGATTCGTAATAAACATACAAAAAGACGGTTGATACGAAATATATAATTATAATAATTGTGCAAATAAACTAAAAAAATGGAGCAGGAAAATAAAAATACATCAAAATACACAAAAAATACTGGACAGAGGTAAAACAATGTGGTATACTCTGATTATTGGTAAGACCAATTGGTTATACCAAATGGTACAACCATTATATATTCTTACAGATTATGGACGTAATATATTTTCAGGATGAAAGGGGTATGTCATGAATATTTTAGTTTGCATCAAACAGGTTCCGGCCAGCAGTAAGGTAGAGGTGGATCCGGTAACAGGTGTGCTGAAAAGAAACGGTGTGGATTCCAAGATGAATCCTTATGATTTATATGCTATTGAAGCAGCTCTTCGAATCAGAGAGGAGAAGGGCGGCACAATCAGCGTGGTAACCATGGGACCGCCCCAGGCGGCTAAAGTGGTCAGGGAAGCCTATTCCCTCGGTGTTGACCGCGGTGCGATTTTATCTGACCGCCGGTTTGGCGGTGCAGATGTTCTGGCAACCAGTTATACGATTGCTCAGGGTATTAAGAAAATGGGACCCTTTGATCTGATTCTCTGCGGCAAGCAGACAACGGACGGCGATACGGCTCAGGTCGGCGCCGAAGTATCAGAGTGGCTTGGAATTCCCAGTGTAGCCAACGTATGCGAGATCCGCGAAGTGGGAGATGAAAGTATTATTGTTGCCATGGATATGGCGGAGGATGTGGAGATTACGAAAGTACAGTATCCCTGTCTCCTTTCCGTGGACAAGGATATTTTCCAGCCCCGTCTTCCTTCCTATCTGAAGAAACAGGCCACAAAAGACAGAGAAATCCCGGTGTACAGCCTGGCTGATATGGAAGACCAGGAAGAGATGCATTACGGACTCAACGGCTCTCCTACACAGGTACAGCGTATTTTCCCTCCTGAGGTGAATGATTCACAGGAATTCTGGAATGGTAAAGGAGAAGAACTGGCAGAGCGTTTATTTAATAAGGTAAAAGAACTGAAATTCATCTAATCAGGAGGTTGTTATGGGAAAATTAATAATTGATCAGAGTAAGATCGAGGATATACAGGCTCTTATGGACATCTGTCCCTTTGGCGCCATGGAAGAAAAAGACGGAAAACTGGAAATCAATGCAGCCTGCAAGACCTGCAAGCTCTGTGTGAAAAAAGGACCCAAAGGTGCGGTAACCTATGTGGAAGATGAAAAGCCTCAGATCGACAAGAGTCTGTGGAACGGAATCGCCGTATATGTGGATCACGTGGATGGGAAGATTCATCCGGTGACCATGGAACTCATCGGCAAGGCTAGGGAACTGGCTGCAAAAATCAATCATCCGGTTTATGCGCTGTTTATCGGCAGTCATCTGGAAGGAAAGAGCGAGGAACTGCTTCATTACGGTGTGGACAAAGTATTTGTTTACGATGATGAAAAGCTGGCCCGTTTTATGATCGAGCCCTATACCGCCGTATTTGAAGATTTTATCGAAAAACAGAAACCGTCTGCTATTCTGGTCGGTGCAACCACAGTGGGCAGACAGCTGGCTCCCCGTGTTGCAGCACGTATGCACACCGGTCTGACAGCAGACTGCACTATTCTTGATATGAATGAGAATACTGATCTCGTTCAGATCCGCCCCGCTTTCGGCGGCAATATTATGGCTCAGATCCTGACTCCCAACAACCGTCCGCAGATGGCAACGGTCCGCTATAAAGTCATGAATGCACCCGAACGCAGCGAAACCGTATCCGGTGAAATCGTTCCCTGTCAGATTGAGGCGGATAAACTGAAAACCAATATGGAGGTTCTTGATATTATTGAGAAGGAAAAAGAACAGTTTATCGAAAGTGCTGACGTTCTTGTTGTGGCAGGACGCGGTGTGAAGAAACAGGAAGATCTGGCCATGGTTCAGGAGCTGGCTGATCTGCTGGGCGGCATGTTTGCCTGCACCAGACCGATGGTGGAAGCAGGCTGGGCAGATGCCAAATGTCAGGTGGGCCTGAGCGGACGTACTGTCAGACCGCGTCTGATCATCACCTGCGGTGTATCCGGTGCGGTTCAGTTCGTGGCCGGAATGAAGAATTCCGAGACGATTGTTGCCATCAATTCCGATCCTTCCGCAACGATTTTTGAAACGGCACATTACTGCCTTGTGGGCGATCTGTATGAAATTCTGCCGAAGCTGATTGAGAAAATCAAAGCAGCAAAAGGCTGATTAATTGGGAAACGAACTGGAAACCGACAGTTATGGAGTATGGAAAGTTTTTTCTATACCGGAAAACGCGCATGAGAGCGCTGCAGGAGGAGAATATGAGTAATTATAAAACACTGGATGCTGCTGATATTGCATTTATCAAAAATATAATCAACGACCCGAAACGGATTCTCTGCGGAGAAGACATCAATGAAGAATACAGCCACGACGAACTGAGTGATACAAAAAGCTGGCCGGATCTGGTAGTCCGCGTACTGTCCACGGAAGAAGTATCGAAAATCATGGCCTATGCCTACGAAAATAATATTCCGGTTACGCCCAGAGGAGCCGGTACCGGCCTTGTTGGTTCTTCTGTTCCCATGGAACACGGAATCATGCTGGATACCACACTGATGAATCACATTCTGGAGCTGGATCAGGAAAATCTGACCATTACGGTGGAGCCCGGCGTTCTGCTGATGGATCTGGCTGCCTATGTGGAAGAACACGATTTCTTCTATCCGCCGGATCCCGGTGAAAAATCTGCTACCATCGGCGGCAATATCAGTACCAATGCCGGCGGCATGCGTGCCGTAAAGTACGGTGTTACCAGAGACTATGTCCGCGGTCTGGAAGTGGTTCTGCCTGACGGACGTGTGCTGGAACTGGGCGGGAAAATTGTGAAAAACAGTTCAGGATACGATCTGAAAGATCTGATCATCGGTTCAGAGGGAACGCTCGGCATGGTAACAAAGGCAGTTCTGAAGCTTCTGCCTCTGCCGAAAAAGACCATCAGCCTGCTGATTCCTTTCCCCACACTCAGTCAGGCCATCAACACAGTTCCGCTGATCATTCAGTCGAAATCGATTCCTACTGCCATTGAGTTTATGCAGAGAGAGGTTATCATCGATGCGGAAAAATATCTGGGTAAAAAATTCCCCGACAATCAGTCCGATGCCTATCTGCTGCTGAAATTTGACGGCAGCAGTGAGGAAGAAATTGAAAGAGATTATGACGATGTGGCAAAGATCTGCCTGGAGCAGGGTGCGCTTGATGTGTTGATTTCTGATACGGAAGAGCGTGACGAATCCATATGGAAGGCAAGAGGTGCGTTCCTGGAAGCAATCAAGGGTTCTACTACCTATATGGATGAGGTGGACTGCGTTGTTCCCCGAAACCGCATCAACGAACTGGTGGAATACATTCACTCCCTTGATCAGGAAATTCAGATCCGTATCAAATTATTCGGTCATGCGGGAGACGGCAACCTGCATGTATATATTCTCAAGGATGAACTGAGTGATGAGGAGTGGGAAATCCGCATGAATAAAGCCATGGATCTGATCTATGCAAAAGCTCATGAACTGGAGGGAAAGGTTTCCGGAGAACATGGTATCGGTTTCGCCAAGAAGCCGTATCTGTCCCGTTCTCTGTCAACGGATGCCATAGCGCTGATGCGGGGCATTAAACAGGTATTTGACCCGAAGAATCTTCTGAATCCCCATAAGATCTGCCAGTAAAAGGAGGGATTCTCCATGATGTTTTTAAACTTTCTGCTGGCAATGCTCCCCATCATCTGGCTGGTGATTGCTCTGAGCGGTTTGAAAATGCCCGGCTATAAAGCATGCGGCATTGCTCTGGTGCTGTCTGTGATTCTGGGACTGACCTTCTGGAAGATGAATCCTCTGGATGCGGCCACCGCCTGCCTGGAGGGCTTCCTCATGGCCCTCTGGCCCATCGGCCTGGTTATCGTTGCGGCTGTATTTACGTATAACCTGACGCTGGAAACAAAGGCTATGGATGTGGTTAAAAAAATGCTGACATCTGTTTCCGGTGATAAACGGGTGCTGGTGCTGATCATTGCCTGGGGCTTTGGCGGATTTATGGAAGGAATGGCCGGATTCGGAACGGCAGTCGCCATTCCCGCAGGCATGCTGGTTGGTCTGGGCATGGATCCTGTTTTTGCAGCCTGTGTCTGCCTGGTGGCCAACGCCACGCCGACGGCTTTCGGTTCTGTAGGAATTCCCACGGTTACGCTGGGAACGGTAACCGGCATGGATTCCGGGATTCTTGCGGCATCTACCAGTACACAGCTGGTTCCTCTGATGATTCTGACTCCGTTTATCATGGTTGCCATGTGCGGAAAAGGTCTGAAAGCACTGAAAGGAATGCTTCCTGTTACCCTGGTATCCGCTGTTTCCTTTGTGCTTCCCTCCTGGCTTGCTGCTCATTTCATAGGAGCGGAGCTGCCGGATATTCTGGGTTCCATCTGCTGTATGGTCTGTACCATACTTGCAGCCCGGATTTTCAATAAAACGCCGGATCCGGAATACTGCATCGGAACAGAAGCAGAAGAGGATGTGATTGCCGCTTCACAGGCGGTAAAGGCATGGATGCCGTTTATCCTGATCTTTATTCTGCTGCTTGCCACCTCCAAACTGGTGGCGCCGGTCAATACATTTTTATCAGCGTTTCAGTCCAGCGTTCCGGTTTACACGGGAGAGGGAGGAAGCAATATTTCCTTCAGCTGGATCAATACACCGGGTGTATGGATCTTCCTGTCGGCATTTATCGGGGGCGCTGTGCAGGGAGCAGATATGAAAACCATGCTTACCGTACTGAAAAAGACGCTGATTAATATGTCGAAAACGCTTCTGACCATCCTTTCCGTTATGGGAACGGCCAAACTGATGGGATACAGCGGGATGATTTCGGATATAGCCGCCATGTTTGTGACGGTTACCGGAAGTTTTTATCCGCTGGTGGCACCGCTCATCGGCGGAATCGGAACATTTGTGACCGGGTCGGGAACCTCGGCCAGTGTTTTATTCGGCGGTCTTCAGGCAGAAACCGCCCAGACGCTGGGAATTGAAACTGCCTGGCTGGCTTCAGCCAACACGATGGGAGCCTGTATCGGCAAAATGATCAGCCCCCAGAGCATTGCCATTGCAGTGGGTGCTATCAATCTGCCCGGGTCAGAAAGCAGAATTCTGAGGACTGCCATCAGATACTGTATACTGTTCCTGGTTATTGCCGGGTTGATTGCCTTTGCAGGAGCCTGAAAACAGATTAAAAACTCCGGCCGCCTGACAAGCCGGTTCTTATCTGATCAGAATAAGAACCGGCTTGTCATGGTCCCCGGAGTTTTTATGTTTACAGCCCGGATTCCCGGATCAGGCTGTCCACAATATCGTAATGGGCATTGATTGCATCAATGCCGGACCTCAGATCGTGACCGGCAAGAGCCGATATAATATCATGATGCGCCTGCATGGTCTGCTTTCTCTTATCATCGGAAAGTGTTCGGAGGCTGTTCTCCACATTGCTCTGGAAAGAATTGGAAAGTGCCCGGCTGGTGCAGGTCATCAGTGTATTGCCGCTCAGCTCAATCAGCTGAAGATGAAAATGCAGGTCGATGCGTGATTTCTCTTCCTCTTTGCTTTCTTCAAGAAGCTGCAGCGTTTCTTTCAGCTGGTCAACATGCTCAGGGCTGATATGAGGAGTAATCTGGGTAAATGCCTGAAGCTCCAGCGCACGGCGCATCTGGCTGATATCCAGCGGCTTCACCTGATTAACCAGTGACATCATTTCAAACGATTCTGTAAAAAAGCCGCTGACATCACCGGACAGATAATTGCCGGATCCCTGGCGGCTCTCAATGATTCCCAGACTGCTCAGTGTGCGCAGTGCTTCCCGGATGGAATTGCGGCTGAATCCCAGCTGTGCGGACATTTCCCGCTCCGTGGGAAGTTTGTTTCCCACCCGGAGACGATCCTGTTGAATTTCATTTTTTATGTACTGAACCACATTTAAATAAGCTTTATTCTCCATGAAATACCTCGAAAACGGCAGCAGCACGGCGCAGCTCGTCATGTTCTGATTGTAATGCCAATATAAAAATACCGAATGCTGCCGAAATTGTTATCCAATTATGAATCATATATCGGGAAAAGTCAAGGAATTGTATCAAAAAACCATGGAGTTTTGGAGGGAAACCTTTTATAATGCACTGCTGAACAGATATCAATTTTTAATTCGTTTTTAATGGTTTTTCTCCATTATCCTGCTATGATAAAAACATAACAAAACGATTACGATCAACCGGATAGAGATAAAGGAGAAATATATGAACAGTTATTATTCCACAGAAATTGATGAAGCGATTGTTGCGGGCAAACGGGCTATTACCGCTCTGGATCGTGCGGAATCCGCATTAAGCGGAGCCAGAAGCTTTGGCATCTGGGATATGTTCGGCGGCGGCTTTCTCAGCGGTATGCTGAAGCACTCCAAGATGAATGAAGCCCAGAGGGAGCTGGAAAATGCCCAGAGGGAGCTGGCCCGTTTCAAAAAGGAACTGGCAGATGTCCAGATGACGGGCATTATTAATATCCGCTTTGACGGACTGGTAAAATTCGTCGATCTGTTCTGTGACAATGTACTGATTGATATGATGGTACAGTCACGAATCAAAGACATGCAGAATAATCTGAAAGAAACCAGACGGCAGGTTGCGGACACGGTCAGCCGTCTGGAACGATATAAAATGGGAGGCTGAATAATATGTTTTCAACAATATTACTGATACTTGTGGTTATTATATTTATCATTGCATTTGTTTTCTCAGCAGCGGGTCTGCTGCTGAGAATCCTGTATTTCCTGTGCATCGCACTTCCTTTTTCCATACTTCTGGGAGCCCTGGGAATCGTTCTTTGCTGTACGATCATCGGAATTCCCCTTGGACTGGCGTGTTTCAGGGGAGCGGGATCGCTGTTTTTTTCATTTCTTTAATGCAGGGCAGGTTTCAGTCAGTAACATGACAGTTTTTCTGCAGTGCTTTTTCAGATATTACAGAAATAGAACCAGACCGGTTTTCATGACCAGCTTTTAGTGGTCAGCCGGTCTTTTTTGATTTATTTCTGCTTCTCACAGTATTCGGGATAATAATCCAGATAATGCTCCACGATGACCGCTGCGTCACGGACCAGATGGGGGCAGGGACGGGAACTGTAATAGGCAGCAGTCCGGTCCTGCGGGCGGGCCTGCGTTTCGGCTTTTTCGATTCCCAGCAGTTCCCGGCAGATGATAGTTCCCTGTTTTTCGCGGAAAACATCGGACAGCATGCGTACAGTCCGGTAATTTTCCTCCTTGGCATCGGAATCATCAGGATCTGTATTGCCGTTGCACAGGCTGACTAACAGTGCCATACCGGAAACGGCACCGCATACCTCGCGCATACGGCCGATACCGCCGCCCAGTGAGCAGGAAAGTTTCAGCGCGGCTTCACGGGTTATGCCGAAACGGGGAGCGAAAGCAGCAAACACCGACTGACAGCAGTTGAAACCTTCCATAAACAATGCTTCGGCCTGTCTGGTACCGGCAGAGCTGCGCTTCCAGTTGATATCGTCAAATGTAATTGAAATCATGGGATCATTCCTTTCTTTTGTATTTAAACTTTATCACATGATTATAAAAGTGTCAATTAAAAACGGGAAATGATTTTTAATGTATCATATGATAAAACTAAATATGATTTTCTGAATGTGCTGTATGTTTCCGAAGTTCTGTTTTTACATAGACTAATAGGGAAGTGAATATTTTCTGTGAGAAAGGAGAACTGATATGGAACCAAATCGTTCAAAACGGGAGATGAGCCGGTATCAGCAGGGCCGTGGACCGCAGTCCCGTTCCGGCGGGGAACGGTATCCTGCGCAGGAGGCATGCGGATGCAGAAATTCTCTTGAGAAAATGGATCAGTATCCGATCGCTATGGCTTACGTGCCCTGGCAGAAATTCGGAAATACGTATGAACTGGAAAAGGCTTTCCGGACAGGGACGATTTTCCCGGAACTCGATCAGCCGTTTATGAGAGCGAGGTGCAGAGAGAGATGAGAGAGCGGAATGAATTGATGCATCAGATCTGTCTGGTGGGCTTTGCGCTGGATGATGTTGCGCTGTTTCTTGACACACATCCTCAGGATGAACAGGCTTTTGCTTATTATGAAACGCTGCAGAAACGGTATATGGAGCTTCGCAGTGAGTATGTGTCCATGTACGGACCGCTGAATAAATATGATGTGAATACCGGCAGACCATGCAGCTGCAATGACGGCCGGTACCGCAAGGTTACATGGTCCTGGGGCGAATGCCCCATGCCCTGGGAAGGAGGCTGTTGAGTATGTGGGTATATGAAAAACGATTGCAGTATCCGGTCAATATCAAAAATCCCGATCCGCAGATGGCGCAGGTAATCATAACCCAGATGGGTGGTCCCGATGGAGAGCTGGCTGCTTCCATGCGGTATATCAGCCAGCGTTATGCCATGCCGAACTGTGAGGTGGCGGGGCTTCTGACCGATATCGGTGTATCGGTAACGGTATTGCGCATCTTCCGTAAATTTACAAATATGATTCACTGTCAAAGATGGCTTTTTTTCAGGAAATACCATTCTTTACAGAGAATGTTATCTTCGAAATCTGTTTTTGAGCATACTGACCGGAATCGGGGAGATACTGATGGTAAATCCGTAATCTTTTTCAGAGAAAAGAAATTATCAGAGAGAAGGAATTGTTACGGAAGTTTATCATTCACCAGCAGGAGGTAGCAGCAATGAATGAGGCAGCAGCAATGAATTCAGATTACAGAATGAAAAAACCACCGGAAAAGGAAAATGTCCCTTCGTTTGCAATGGCTTATGTTCCGTATCAGCAGTTCGGTGAAATCTTCAGTCTTTCAGAGGCCATATCGAAGGGTACGATTTTTCCTGAATTGTACAAACCGTTTCAGAAAGGAGCGTGCAGGAATTATGAATGAACGAACAGGAACCATCAGTGAACGAGCAGGAACCACCAGTGAAGGAAGCAAAAGAGAGGAACTGCTTATGCAGATCCGCAGACTGGGTTTTGTACTGTACGATCTGATTCTTTTTCTGGACACCCATCCGCAGGATGAGGGCGCCATGGCTTTATATGAAGAGCATCTGCAGAAATATAAGGAAATCACTAAGGAATTTGCAGGTCTGTACGGACCGCTGACAGCATTTGATGAAAATAACGGTAAAGATACATGCTGGTCATGGGGACAGGCACCCATGCCCTGGGAAGGAGGCTGTTAACGATGTGGTTTTATGAAAAAAGGCTGGAATATCCGGTTCATATTAAAAATCCCGATGCAAAACTGGCTCAGATAATCATATCTCAGCTGGGCGGTCCTGACGGGGAGCTGGGTGCTTCCATGCGTTACTTGAATCAGCGCTATTCCATGCCTGCCCCTCAGGTGGCAGGTCTGCTGACCGATATCGGTACGGAAGAACTGGCCCATATGGAAATCATATCGGCAATTCTGTATCAGCTGACGAAAGGTCTGACCATGGAAGAAATCAAACAGTCCGGTTTTGATAAATATTTTGTGGATCATACCACTGGCGTCTGGCCCCAGTCTGCAGGCGGTGTACCGTTCTGTGCTTCCGAATTTCAGTGTACCGGAGATGCGGTTACCGATTTGTTTGAAAATATGGCCGCGGAACAGAAGGCCAGAACAACCTACGACAATATCCTGCGTCTGACGGACGATCCCGATGTCAGTGACTCGATCCGTTTCCTGCGCGCACGGGAAATCGTGCATTTCCAGCGGTTCGGGGAAGGACTGCGCATTGTGCAGGAAAAGCTGGATTCAGCCAATTACTATGCATGCAATATTTCCTTTGACAAAAAAGCATAACAGAACCTTGATTTGCAGAGCAGCCGGCGAGTTAAAAAAATGCGCATCCGAAGATGCGCATTTTCTGTTAACTGTCTGCTGAATTTTGTTAATTTCGCCTGCGTATGCCGGTTAACGGGCGGTAACAGCAGCTGCCCCCGTTTTATCGTAATCACCCCATACATTGCCGGAATCGGTTTTTGTAAAAGCACGTACGGTAAAGGTATATTTTGTGTTGGGCTTCAGAGTGCCGACTTTGACCCAGCGGGTAGTGGATTTGTAATCACCCTGTTTTACCCACTTATTACCGTTTTTCATATAAATGCGATAGCCGTCGGCACCTTTTACGCCTTTCCAGCTGACCCTGATGGAGGTACGGCCGGCTGTTTCTGCACTGACAGCCGGTGCGGCAGGTTTTGCCACTGAGGCGGGCTTTTCCGGTTTCGGCTCACTTAATGCAGTAACTGCGGAGGCACCGGTTTTATCATAATCACCCCATATAGTGCCCGAAGCGGTCTTTGTATAAGCACGTACGGTAAAGGTATATTTCTGATTGAAATTCAGATTTCTGATATTAACCCAGCGAGTAGTGGATTTATAATCGCCCTGTTTTATCCATTTCGTGCCGTTTTTCACATAAATTCTGTAGCCATCGGCACCTTTTACGCCTTCCCAGCTGACTTTAATGGCATTCCGGTCGATGGAACCGGCAGTGACAGATGGAGCGGCAGGCCTGACAATGGTATCCGGATCTTCCGGTTTTGTTTCCGGTTCGGTTCCGGGCTTTGATTCAGGCTTTGATTCAGGCTTTGATTCATCTGCTGCGGTAACAGCAGAGGCACCGGTTCTGTCGTAATTGCCCCATACAACACCGGAATCGGTTTTTGTACAGGCACGTACAGTGAATGTATATCTGGTATCAGGCTCCAGTCCCCATACCTTGACCCAGCGAGTGGTGGATTTATAATCACCCTGTTTTACCCATTTTGTGCCGTCTTTTACATAAATACGATAGCCGTCAGCATTTTTTACGCCTTTCCAGCTGACTTTGATAATGTTTGGACCGACAGATTCTGCACTGACAGCCGGCGCAGCAGGTCCGGCTGCTGCCGCCTGAACCGGTTTGCCTGTTCCTGCAGCAACCAGCAGAATCATCATGAGCAGACTGAGCAGTGTCAGTCCTTTTTTCCTGAAGTAACATGTCATATTCAACACCCTCCTTGCTATGAATTGTAATTAATTATCAGTGATGCACCGCACCCTGTTTTCTGTAGTTTACTATAATACCGGCATGAGAATCAAGATTTCTTCTGTTAAATCTTTTTTCTTTCATGATACGATTGTATGACTCAATTTAGACGATATTTAAGAAAAAATAATGATTTTTAAGAATTTTATAACTGTTCGGAGCCAGGCAGATTTGCATAAAAAATGTGATGAATGCTTGCCGTGTACTTTTAAATCCGGGTTCCCTTTATGAGTTCTTCTCATAAATTAATAAGAAGTTTCTTTGGCAGAGGGAGAATGTGGGTTTGAAAAACTGTTCAGAAAAAGTAAAAGCGGCTGCCTATTGCAGGGTTTCAACCGACAGGGATGAACAGGCCGGTTCTCTGGCAAGTCAGCGTCTTTATTTTGAAGAGTATATAAAATGCCATGAAGAACTGGAGTTTTCCGGTGTGTATTACGATGAAGGAATCAGCGGTACACAGACGCAGAAACGTCAGGGTTTTATCCGGATGATTGAAGATGCGCTGAATCATCGGATCGATCTGATCCTGACCAAAGAAGTGAGCCGTTTTGCCCGGAATACGGTGGATACGCTGTCGTACACGCGCAGACTGAAAGAAGCAGGCATCGGGGTGATCTTTATCATTGACAATATCGATACGAGACAGCCTGATGGAGAACTGCGGCTCACCATCATGGCAAGCCTTGCTCAGGAAGAGAGCAGAAAGACCTCGGAACGCGTGAAATGGGGGCAGAAACGCCGGATGGAACGGGGCGTCGTTTTCGGGCGTGACCTGCTGGGCTATACGGTAAAGAAGGGAAAACTGGAGATTAATGAGGCGGAGGTTCCCGTAGTTCGTGCGATTTTCCGTAAATATACCGAGGAGGGGAAAGGAACTCATATCATTGCCCGGGAGCTGCTGGCAGAAGGCATGCGTCCCCGGGAGGCCGCTGTCTGGAATCCTGCTGTGATTCTGCGGATTCTGCGCAACGAGAAATATGTGGGGGATCTGTGTCAGAAAAAGACGGTTACTCCTGACTATCTGACACATCGGAAAAAATATAATCACGGAGAGGAAGAGATGATCTGTATTGCAGATCATCATGAACCGATTATTGATCGTAATCTGTGGAACCGTACGCAGAAGGAACTGCAGAAACGGTCCCGTTCCGCAGCAAAGGGAGAACGGTACAGCAGCCGCTACTGGTGCAGCGGGAAACTGTACTGCGGGATCTGCGGGAATCGTTTTGTCAGCCGGACAAAAATCTGTAAAAACGGAGCACGGTATCATGCCTGGCGGTGCACTGCCGCAGCCGGCGGCAGAACATCAAAACAGGGTGAAGCCGGAACGCGGATTACATGCGGAAACAGATCGGTTAACGAACAGTCTCTGCTGACCTGTATGGAGTACTGCCTTACACATATGAAACAGCAGATTGCAGGCGTCGGGGACCCTCAGCAGCTGTACAGAACATTGCTGGAGTATATGATTATCTATCCGGATCGTTCAGTTGAGATTTATCTGAAAGGTCTTCCTTTCGGATTCCGGCTGTGGATCACCACCTCCGGGAAAATGGAGTATTATCAGACCGGCATCATTTCCATGGAATTGACAGATCCGCAGTTCCATGGAAGTGACCTGTCCTGATAATCTGATAAAGGGGCAGTTTCGCTGCCGATACAGGTACTGAGGAACTGGCGCATCTGGAAATCATCAGCGCCATCGTCCACCAGCTGACCAGAAACCTGAGTATGGAAGAAATCCAGGCTTCTGGTTTTGATAAATATTTTGTAGATCATACGGTAGGGCTGTGGCCCCAGTCTGCAGGCGGTATTCCCTTCAATGCCTGTGAATTCCAGTCAAAGGGAGATCCCATCACCGATCTGGTGGAGGATATGGCAGCAGAACAGAAGGCAAGAACCACCTATGACAATATTCTGCGTCTGGCAAAGGATCCGGATATCTGTGATCCCATCCGTTTCCTGAGAGCCAGGGAAGTGGTGCATTTCCAGCGGTTCGGGGAAGGCCTCCGCATGGTGCAGGAACAGCTGGATTCCCGGAATTTCTATGCATGCAACCCTGCGTTTGATAAGAACTGCAGGTAATCTTGATCAGGTAATTGTGATATAGAGTATTGCCGCTTTCCGGTGTTTTCAGGATTCCGGGAGCTTGAAACACGGGAAAATCAGTTTGTACCATGGAAAAATCAGTAGGACTATGCTATAATGCTACCGTATTACGAAAGAAAGGGGATCAATATGATCGATACAATTATAAGTTTACTGATCGGAGCTCTGGCGGGCTGGATCGCAGGTAATATTATGAACAGCGAGGGCGGTTTCTTCCGCAATATGGTGCTTGGTGTAGTCGGAGGTGTGGTCGGCGGTTTCATATTCCGCTTTTTCGGGTTCTATGCCCACGGGATGATTGCCAATGTCATTGTATCTGTGATCGGAGCATGTTTCTGCATCTGGTTCGGCAGAAAGTTTCTGTAATAATACTGTCAGAGCCGGTGTGCGGTGTTTCCGGGCCGGCTCTGAACAGATATCTTCTTAAAGTTTCCGGCAGACGGTTTCAGAAATGAAACCGTCTTTTTGTTTCTCTGCCGATTTTTTTCGGGCTGAGGCAGATTCCGGCAATCAGAATAACCAGTGTAATAACCAGAGTCAGTATTCCGGGCAGGGGATGGGTGATAAGGCCTGTCAGCCAGAGCGGCAGAGTGATCAGGGCGATTACTGCATACAGAATCTGAAACATGAAATATCCCAGCCGGTTCATGGGATCATAAAGTATGAGAAACAGATTGGCGCAGCATGCGGTGAGCAGCAGGGCCGGAAAGCCGTAATTCAGCGACTGACCTCCGTACCCCAGTATGATATCGGTTATGATGCACAGAAGCTCCAGCGCCAGAGTATGACTGAGGATCCGTGCTGCCGGATTGATATTGAACCGGATGAAAAAGCGCAGAGACAGCCAACTGTAAAGGATTCCGCCGTCCACCAGTACAGACCAGCCCATTCCGTTGTAGTGGGTGAAATTGTACCATGTGAGTCCTGCGCCTGTCAGAAAAGTGAGTATCATATACCAGCGGATCAGCAGGCGGAACAATCCTGACGAGTCGGGAATCCGGGGATATGGGGTTTCCGTCGGCGGTTCATGAATGCCGTTTCCTTCGGTGGTCAGTTCTACGCCATCCTGCTTCAGATGGTTCCAGAATGCATCCTCCAGATGGCTGTTTTTCCATACGGTACTGATGGTGAAAATGATTTCATCACGGAAGGAAACTGCCACGCATTTTACCGGCTGGGATTGAGAGGCCCCCATGATAAAGTGGAAATTCCGTACATAAGGCTCATATTCCGGTTTCATCCGGATGATTCCCAGATTGGACAGGGTGGTGGTAAAGCTTTCTGAGGACCGGCTGTACAGAAAACGGACACCAAGGGATTTCACGGGCAGAGGTACCAGTCGGATAAACAGGTTTTTTTCGTTGGATACATTGTAGGAAATCTGCTGCTCCAGCCAGCCGGGCTCGGCCTGTCTTTTAAAATCATCTGTCAGCAGCCGGAGAACTTCTTCAAAAGTCAGATCCCGGTTTTCTTCAAAATGCACCTGGGCCAGCGCAATGCTGAAAAAATTCATGGTGGTTTCCGAGGGGAAAAACTGACGCAGATTCACCGGAATATTCAGACAGACAGTTTCCGCTTTTTCTTCCCGGGACAGGTATTCTCTGTATATGGTGTAAACAAGAACAGCAGCCAGATACCGGGTAATACTGACCTGATACCGGGAAGCGGCGGCTTTTACAGAGGCAATCTTCAGATGCCCGTGGATCACGGAGCTTTTGGGATAATCCAGTCCGGGCTGCCGGATCTGGTAAGCTTTGCTTTTTTTATAGCCCTTCACTTTCTGTTTGCGGTAATATTTCAGATAGCTGTCCTCGCATACATTGGAAATGTTTTCCAGTGGAAAGTCAGGTGATGGATTCCTTTTGCCAAAGTCTTCAGGGTGAGCCAGTCTGAGATACCGGGCAATCAGTTCTTTCATAAACTGGATGGCACCGAATCCATCGGTTAGTGCATGAAAAATTTCAAGATAGATTTTATTCCGGTAGTAGCCGGTGCGAAAAGGGTAGGAGTGATTTTCATACCGCCTGATAAACCGGCAGGGATAAAACTGTTCCTCCTCGACACATGGATTTCGTTTGTTGGATTCCATATAATACCAGAAAATACCGGTGCGCAGCTGAACCTGGAAAACCTCAAAATGAGGAAGTACCTGTCTGAGGGCTTCTTCCAGAAGCGCAGGCTGTACTTCCTCATATAGAACTGCTCCGATGCGGAATACACCGCTGAACTGCAGATTATTGATAACCGGAAAGATATTGGCTGTGTTGTCCAGACGGTGCCATTTTAATTCATCAGAATGCTTTTGCATGGAGTCCCTCCGTAATCAGGCTGTTAACGGTAGATGCCGCTTTCCAGCTCATCCATCCACATGAGCAGATCGTAGCTCTTGTCGTCGAACAGCTTAACGATGATGCCGTAGGGATTGGAATCACCGGAAAAGGCATTGGCTTCGTCTGTATCCACATGCATGGCCAGTCGGAAATTTTTATGCACGCGGACCACCACGTCTGCAAAAATCATGGCGCGCTCGTAGCTTTTGGTGATAACGCAGACCTGATCGTTGTCGGCCACATTCATGTGAATGGCCTGTTCCGGTGTCATGTGGATATGGCGTTTGGCTACAATGACGCCTCCGGGGATTTCCAGAGAACCCCGGTCGCTGATGAGTGTACAGCCGGGAGTCAGTGCGGTATCACCGGACTGGCGGATGATACCGGGAATACCCAGCTTGCGGGAATCGGTGAGAGAGATTTCCACCTGGGTTTCTTTTCGGAAAGGCCCCAGGATGCTGACGTTTTCGAATTCTCCCCGGGGGCCTTTTACAGTCAGGCGCTGTTCGGAGAGATACTGCCCCGGCTGGCTCAGCTCTTTTTTTACGGTCAGCTGCGCACCGGGACCGAATAATTGTTCAAAATCAGCCTGACTGATATGGATGTGACGGGCAGAAGTTTCAATGGGGATCTTGTATAACATGACAGAAAATCCTTTCTATAACAGCATAAACTTGTCTGAAAAAAGGTTATCAGAAATTACAAATAAAATCAAGCATTTTTGCAATATGTAATGAATTATCATCACAATAAGAAAAAAATATCAAATAAAATAATCTGGTTGAATCGTCAGACAATTTATGGTATTCTTATCTAAATGGCTTATAATCTTCTGATAAATCCGGTTTTAGCAGTTCCGGGGAGAAGGGATGGGAAGCTGTTGGATTGAAACGGAGGTTGCCGGAGATGGTTTCTGAGATGGAGAGTTTAAATAAAAAACTGGAGAGCATTCTGCAGAAAGGAGACTGCTGTGTGGCTTTTTCCGCCGGTGTGGACAGTACGCTGGTGCTGAAGCTGGTCTGCGGGCTGGCCGGGAAACTGGGGAGAAAGGTATACGCGGTTACTTTTCATACCATGCTTCATCCGAGGGCTGATATGGAGCTTGCCATGCATCTTGCCGGAGAGTATGGTGCAGAGGCAGCGGTTCTTGAGGTGGATGAATATGAGATCAGTGAAATTCTTGATAATCCGCCGGACCGCTGTTTTTACTGCAAGGATTATCTGTTCCGTACACTCACGGATTTTGCCCGGGAGAAGGGGTGCGCCAGTGTTCTGGACGGAACGAATGCAGATGATAGAAAAGTATTCCGGCCCGGACTTCTGGCTTTGCAGAAGAACGGGGTTATCAGTCCGCTGGCTGAGTGCGGGATTACCAAGGATCAGGTTCGCAGGATGGCAGCTTTCCTGAATCTGGAGACGGCATCAAAACCTTCTTCCCCCTGTCTGGCGACCCGGCTTCCTTATGGAGACCGGCTGGACAGGAATCTGCTGCAGCAAATCGAGGCGGGAGAGGATTATCTGAAATCACTGGGATTTCGTACTTCGAGGCTGAGAGTGCATGGGACAGTTGTGAGAATTGAACTGGAACCTGAGGATTTCAGCCTTATGCTTTCGTGCAGAGAAGAGCTGGTCCGCCGCCTGAAGGAGCTGGGTTTCTGCTATATCACACTGGATCTGCAGGGGCTCCGTTCCGGAAGTATGGATGAAGTGCTGCCGGAGGAAGTTAAAGCATCATTGACATTGTAAAAACAGGTAATGAATGGGAGATTGACACGAGATGGAGAGAAGAGGTTATTTTCATCAGAAATTTGGCGGTCAGTATATGCCGGAGTCTCTGATGAATGCTCTGTCCGGAATGGAGGGAGAGCACCGGTTTGTTGCACACGATCAGTGTTTTACGAAAGAACTTGATTATTTCTGCAATGAATATGGGGGAAGAAAGACGCCTTTATACAAGGCACGGCTTCTATCAAAAAAATACGGGCCGGATATTTATTTTAAAAGAGAAGACCTGCTGTACTGCGGCGGCAGCAGCTTTCAGGCGATTGCAGGGCAGATGATTATCGGAAAAAGGACCGGCAAAAACAAGGTTCTGATTCCGGTCTGCAATCCGCAGCACGGATGTATTGCAGCCGGGCTGGCGGCGGCCATGGGCATGGCCTGTGAGGTGGTCATGCCGGAGATTACAGCGAGAAGCCGTCATGAAGAGATTCTGGAAATGCAGCTGTTCAATGCGCTGATTACCATTATTCCGGGAAATTATGAGGATGTCTGCGGGGCAGCAAAAGCCCGCTGGATATCCCAGGCACCGGAGGTTGTATATATTCAGACAAGAGCTGCCGGTCCGCATCCCTATCCTCTTATGGTGAGAGAGTATCAGAAAGTAATCGGAGAGGAAATGAAAGAGCAGATGATGGAAGCCTGCGGGAAGCTTCCTGAACTGGTTATAGCGGCAGTGGGAGACGATGCTGCGGCAATAGGTGCATTTACCGTCTTTGAAAGTGAAACAGGTGTCAAATTAATTGCTGCCGAACGGGAGGATCATGCGGTTCTGAGCCGGGGAGAGGAAGGTATTGCAGAAGGCATGCGTTCACTGTTTCTGCAGAATGAACAGGGAGACTGCCTGCCCGGCAGGATTTTCATGGATATGCCGTGTCAGGCCGGTGCAGAACCGGAGCTGGCTGCCCTGGCAGCCGAAAAACGGGTATTCCCTTCTGTTGTCACCAGAGAGGAAGCAATTGATGCGGCACTGGAAGTAGCAGCATTGGAAGGTTTTCTTCCCGGAGAGAACAGTTCATATGCTGTTGCCGAAGCACTGAAGGCTTCCAGAGATTATGCGCTGGATGAGAATATCGTGGTGGTTCTGTCAGGAAAAGCGGAAAAAAGCTGGATGGAAACCTGTATGAGAAAGAAGGTGGAAAGATGAATCAGCTGAACAGCATCCTGGCGGAAAATCAGGATACAGGGAAAAAATTATTTGTAATCCGGATGGAGCAGACCATTCTGGAAACCGCTCCGCTGAAAGAAGCGGTTTCCATTCTGAAAGAGAAGAAGTTCGGTGCAGTCAGCCTGATTTGCACTGGTTCACTGGATGACTGCCTGAAACTGGCCAAAGATCTGATACAGGGTCATCAGATACCGGTGATTCTGGAAACAGGGTTCCATAAAATCCTGAAATACGGCATTGGTAAATTCGCTGAGGCAGCAGCGTCAGCGGGCATATCGGGAATCCGTGTTCCGGATCTTCCTTTTGAAGAGCAGGGGCAGATGGCTGTTTATCTGCTGGATGAAGAAGGACCGTTCCTGATCAGGGAAATCTCACCGGCTTCCGGAGACCGCATTATACAGAATATGCAGTTCGCCCGGGGATTTGTCTGGTGCAGCAGCGAGGGTAATATGGAATTTCTTTCCGGTCTTGAAGGAGATCCGCTGTTTTTTTACCTGTATGCTGTGGAAGCCGCGGCAACCCGCCCGGTTCTTCTGGATTTCGGAAGCAGGCATTATTGCAATCTGCAGGAATATCTGGCTTCTGCAGACGGCGCCATTGTGGGGAATGATCTGATGGACAGCTTCCGCCGGGAGGGATACTCTTCACGGCTGCTGAGTGAATTCTGCGGCAGATTTGACCTATAAAATACAGCTTATTTCACGGCTTTCCGTATCATAGTAATATATGGTATCGGAAAGCTTTTCTGTTGCCGCCACATCATGATTGTTGATCTCGCGGACCATTTCCGACAGATGCTGCGGATTCAGGTTTTCCTCATCCGGCAGGAGAATGACTTCGTGGATGCTGCTGGGAAGAATATAGAAATTTCCACCGATTCTGTCGGCAGCCTGCTCCAGGCATCTGTCGTACAGAAGGACGGCAGCTCCGTTGCAGCGGCTGCTGTTGGTCAGAACAAACATTTCCATGTGATTTTCCTCGTTCGTATACTGGTTCAGGATATCCTCTGCCATCAGTTCGATGGTCTGATCGGACAGCATTCCTTCATCTGATATCTGTTCCTGCTCCTTGTAAAGGGCAGCCTCCTGTTTCAGATCCTCAATAATAAGCGTGCGCATGAGATTTTCCAGAGACATAAAACTGGATTCCAGCAGAATCGGTGTATTATGGGAGGCCAGAGCGCAGATGGTGTCCGCATCCGTTTTCCAGAGAGAAAGATGTTCATTGGTGATAATGGCCGTGGCATCTCCTGCGGTATCGCTGTCCAGCAGCAGATAGAAGATAATGGCCAGGTCCAGATAGCGTTTATGAGGAATCGTTGCCAGTAATTCTCTGTTTGCTTCATAATTGACCAGTTTAAAGGCAATCAGGTTTCTGGCGCAGGAAAAGTTCAGGATCATTTCCGTATCGATATGGAAGGCGCCGCAGCTGGCTTCATAAATATCGCTGATCTCCTGAATGATCATGTTGAGGGGTGTCCCCTCTTCATACTGCCGGTAATAGTCGTTCAGGTAAATGGACGGACTGATTCCCTGTTCACCGGACAGAATCGTCAGAGCATCCAGATGAATGCTGTTGTTTTTCAGAACCGGCTGGATCCTGACCGGAACACCGGGGCCCATCATCTGCTCAAAGGTGTTTTTGATATAATTGACAAAATGATCGTACTGCATGGTAAATCCTCCTGAAAATGAAATGATAAAAGACAGTCACAATGACTGAAAGAAAAGACTATTGGAAAAGTCAAAAGGAGTATAACATAAAGGACTATTCATGTCAACTGTTTAAAAAGGAAATTTTCGGAGAATTTTTTATGGTTTTTTATGGTGGAAGATCTACAGATGCAGAAAACCGGAAGCAGAACGGTTTCCGCTTCCGGTTTTCCGGATTTTTCAGTTATCTCAGCCGATACAGTCTGACATCCACTGATATATTTTTTCCAGTACATCTTTATGGCACTTTTCTCTCAGAATATCATGCCGTCCGGGATACAGGACGGATTCGGCCTGCAGTCCCTGGCTGATGAACAGCTTTTCAACCTTTTTCACACCCTTGCCGGATTCGCCAACGGGATCATGCTCTCCTGAAATCAGCAGAACAGGTGTCTGAGGATCCATTTTTCTTATATTTTTCTTTTTCCCCACATATGCCATGCCGTTTATCAGTTCCCGGAACAGTCCGCAGGTAAAATCTTCTCCGCGGCAGGGATCCAGATTGTAGGCATCAATTACATCTTCATCGGAGCAGAGCCAGTCGAAATCTGTTCTGGCGGGCTGAAATCCGGAGTTATACTGCTTAAATGTCATCTGATGGATCGTTTTGGTGGAATTGGATTCGCCGTGCACTTTTCCCTCATGAACAGCAATCAGGTGTGCGATGAAAAGATCCACCGGGGAGGGCTGACCGGTACCGGCAAGAACTGCACCGTTAACGAGACCGGGATACTGAATCAGAAAATCACGGACAAGAAAGGAGCCGAGGGAAAATCCAAGAATAATATGAGGCAGTGAAGTCCGAAATTGCTGTCTGATGTATGTACAGCAGGAAAAAATGTCTCTGACAGCGTAATTCCAGCTGCCTGACGGTCCGAAATACATGCGTGATACGGAAGAAGAAACTGACTGACCGTGTCCGAGCAGATCATGACCTGCTACAGCAAATCCTTTCCGGACAAAATATCCTGCGATGGCATCATACCGGTCGATATATTCGGTTACTCCGTGTACAATCTGAAGAACAGCTGTCGGTTCCTGCTCCGGCATCCAGAGTATTCCGTGATTTGTTGTTTTTCCGTCAGCAGAAGGAAAATAAAATTCAGATTTTGTTACAGATAAAGTATTCATGAGAGGTATCCTCCTTATGGGGGCGGACGGCAGAAATGTCTGAAAATGGCAATAAAAAATGCATCTGACAGGAGTCGAACCTGCGCACATGCCTCCGGAGGGCACCGCTCTATCCACTGAGCTACAGATGCATCGTCAACAGTATACATGGTTTGGAAAAAAATTGCAAGCGCTTTTTTGAATTTTTTTGAAAATTTATTTTATTTTTACAGATTTAAAACAATTTTAACCGTCCAAAATCCATATTTCCGTAAAATCTCTTGCTTTTTCACATCTCTTTTGTTATCATAACAATCGTAATAATTATGCGGCTATGTCGTAAATCTGAAAAGGAGGAAACAGATGACCAGAGGAAGCGAGACTGAGCATCAGAGAAAAAGCGGCAGACACGGTCTGTTTTTCAGACATGTATCTGTGATCTGTGTTTTTGTCATGATGTTTATGTTTGTTCTGACAGGATGTTCAACTTCAGCGGATCAGGAGAAGGATAATGCCGGAGAGACGAGCATTATCCCCATTGAGAATGAAACAGATGGTTCAGCAGAAACTGTTATTGAGTTAACAGAAGATACAGATCCCGGTATCAATGAACTTTTTACAACATATTTTGCCAATCTTGCAAAAGGAGATGTGAAGGCTCTTGGCAGGATCATGGTAAATGCTCCCGATAAGGACACGGTAGCAAAAGAAAGCGAATATATTGAAGATTATCAGAATATAAAGTGCTATTCTAAAAAAGGTATACTGGATGATACCTGTGTTGTTTATGTATACTATGAAGTAAAGTTCAGGAATATTGATACACTTGCTCCCAGTATGATCCGGGAGTATGTATGTACCAATGAAGACGGTACGCTGTACATTAACAATGGAGAAGTCAGCGGTGAGGTTGCATCATGGCTGGAAGAAGTTCATGCCAGCGACAGTGCTCAGAAACTGGTGAACAGTGTGAATGATGCACTTACAAAAGCGGCTTCTTCCGACAAAAAGCTTTATGAGCTGATCGCCAAACTGAATGAAGGAGCGGGCAATGCCGCAGCTTCTGCTGAAGAACCTGGCACTGCAGAACGGAAGGAAACCGGGGAATCTGAGACTACAAAGGCGGAAACCTCAAAAGCAGAAATTTCAAAGGCTGAGGCTTCAAAGACCGAAACTTCAAAAACAGAAACCACAAAAGCAGAAACTTCAAAGGCAGAGAGTACAGCGAAAGAGACCACCAGGACTGCTGAGACAACTGCCAAAGAAACTGAGTACAAGGCTTTCGATAAGAAAACCACCATGTACGCTCAGGAGAATCTGAACATCAGAAAGAAAGCATCCGCTGATTCTGAACTGATGGGCAAGCTGATTGCAGGAGATTCCATAACGGCTCTGGGTACAACCGGCAAGTGGACAGTTGTCAGTTACAAGGGAGGAAAGGCTTATATTCTTTCCGAGCTTTTAGGTAAAAAGAAACCGGATCTGGGTGTTTCATTCAAGGATGTGGATGAGACAGTGGAAGCGACCCAGAATGTCCGTATGAGAAAACAGCCCAATGCGAATGCAGAGGTTGCTGGTATGCTGCCGGGAGGCACCAGTGTAACACGAACCGGTTATGATTCCAATTGGAGCAGGATCGTATATAACGGAAAAACTGTTTATGTAGCAACAGAATATCTGCAGAAATAACCGGGTGCAGTATGATGAACAGGAGGTGCTGATTTCAGCACCTCTTTTTAGAGTGCTGCAGAAGAGGCTTTTCAGGAATAAATGCTGATATTTGCGATAAAGGAGTATAAAAGATGGACGTTAGGGAATTTGATTATGATCTGCCGGAAGAACTGATTGCGCAGGACCCTTTGGAGGACCGGGCTGCATCCAGACTTCTGGTTCTGGATAAAAAGTCGGGCGATATCGAACACAGAACATTCCGCGATATCAGATCTTATCTGCATGCGGGAGATGTGCTTGTAATCAACAATACAAAAGTAATTCCTGCAAGACTTTTCGGGGTAAAGGAAGGCACAGGAGCTGTTATTGAGATTCTTCTTCTGAAGAATAAAGGCAGTGACGTCTGGGAAACACTGGTAAAGCCGGGGAAAAAAGCCAGACCCGGAGTAAAGATCATTTTCGGGGATGGTCTGCTGACCGGGGAAGTAATTGATGTGGTAGAAGACGGAAACCGTCTGATCCGCTTTTCCTATGAAGGAATTTTCAATGAGATTCTGGATCAGCTGGGCCAGGTGCCGCTTCCGCCTTATATTACTCACAAGCTGGAGGATCGTAGCCGTTATTCCACCGTTTATGAAAAGTATGAAGGTTCTGCGGCTGCTCCTACGGCAGGACTTCATTTTACGAAGGAACTGCTGCAGGAGATCCGGGATATGGGAGTTGAGATCGCAGAAGTTACGCTGCATGTAGGTCTGGGAACATTTCGCCCGGTTAAGGTGGATAAGGTGGAGGAACACCACATGCATTCCGAGTTTTATTCTGTGGAGGAAGATCAGGCAGAGCTGATCAACCGTGCCAAGGCGGAGGGGCGGAGAGTGATTGCGGTAGGTACCACCAGCTGCCGTACGCTGGAATCGGCAGCTGACAGGAAAGGTCATATCCGGGCCGGAAGCGGGTGGACCGGGATTTTCATATATCCGGGGTTTGAATTCAGGATTCTGGATGCACTGATCACCAATTTCCATCTGCCCCAGTCCACACTTTTGATGCTGGTCTCTGCGCTGGCTGGAAAGGAGCATATTATGAATGCGTATCAGGAAGCAATTCAGGAACGATATCGTTTTTTCAGCTTTGGGGATGCCATGTTTATTTATGACAGAGACGGCGATGCAGATGAAATGAAGTCAGACACAGAAGAAATATCTGAAGTGAAAAAAGCGGAAAAGGATTGCACTGGAGGGGAAGATGGAACCGGTCAGACTGAATAAATTTTTAAGCGAAGCAGGCGTCTGTTCCAGACGTCAGGCGGATGCAATGATTGAAGAAGGACGTGTGCTGGTAGACGGGGAACCGGCTCACACCGGCATGAAAGTGACCGCGGATATGGAAATCCGGGTGGATGGAGAACCGGTGGGACAGAAGGTAAAGCCGGTGCTGCTGGCTGTCAACAAGCCCAGAGGGATTGTATGTACAACTTCTGAAAAAGAAAAAGACAATATTGTAGATTTTCTGCAGTATCCGTCCCGCATCTATCCTGTAGGCAGACTTGACAAGGATTCGGAAGGACTGATTCTGATGACTAATCAGGGAGATCTGGTCAACCGTATCCTGCGCGGATCCAACCGCCATGAAAAGGAGTATATTGTCCGCGTGAACAGGCCGGTTACCCAGGAGTTTCTTACAGCCATGCGTCAGGGGGTTCCAATCCCCGATACGAATAAAGTACGCAGGAGCGGCTCTTATCTGACGGAAGAAGATGCACCGGTGGTGCTGACGAGGCCGTGTCAGGTGGATCCACTGGGCAGGATGGCTTTCCGCATTGTACTGACCCAGGGGCTGAACCGGCAGATACGGCGCATGTGTGAATATCTGGATTACCGGGTGGTGGAACTGAAAAGGGTCCGTGTACTGAATGTCCGTCTGGGAGATCTGGAGGTTGGCCGGTATCGGGAAATCACCGGATCGGAATACAGGAGACTGATGGCACTGCTGGAACATTCATCGAATCTGTCTTATAGACAGAGAACAGGAGGAAAAGATGGATCAATCGAAACGTATGAAGGAACTGATTGAGATTCTGAATCGTGCTTCTAAAGCGTATTATCAGGATAATACCGAAATTATGAGCAATTTCGAGTACGATGCGCTTTACGATGAACTGGTGGAGCTGGAAAAAGAGACCGGAATTGTCATGGCATCCAGTCCGACCATTCATGTGGGATATGAACTCCTGACGGAACTGCCGAAGGAACCCCACGCTTTTCCCATGCTTTCTCTGGACAAGACAAAAAGCGCAGCAGAGCTTCGCAGCTGGCTGAATGGAAAGGAAGGAATCCTTTCCTGGAAGCTGGACGGACTGACTATCGTACTGACTTATCGCAATGGAAAGCTGGAAAAGGCGGTTACCCGTGGAAACGGTGAAGTGGGTGAGGTCATTACGCCCAACGCCAGAACCTTCGTCAACGTTCCTCTGCAGATTGCATTTCAGGGAGAACTGGTGCTTCGCGGAGAAGCGGTGATTCCCTACAGTGTTTTCAATCGCATCAATCATGAGATCGAAGATGTGGAAGCCAGATATAAAAATCCCAGAAATCTCTGCAGCGGTTCTGTCAGACAGCTCAACAGCGGGATTACCGCTTCCCGCAGCGTACATTTCTATGCATTTAATCTGGTATCAGCCGAAGGAGTGAAATTTGATTCCAGAGAGCAACAGTTTGAATGGCTGTCGGGACAGGGCTTTGATGTGGTAGAGCATGTGAAAGTCAGCCCGGAAACTATTGAATCCGAAGTGCTGCGTTTTGCGGAACGGATTTCTGATCTGGATGTTCCTTCCGACGGACTGGTGCTGATTTATGAGGATATCGCATATGGCAGCAGCCTTGGCAGGACGGCGAAATTCCCCAGGGATTCCATAGCGTTTAAATGGGCTGATGAGACAGCTGAGACGACTCTTCAATATGTGGAGTGGAGTGCTTCACGCACAGGCCTGATTAATCCGGTGGCTGTTTTTGAACCGGTACAGCTGGAGGGAACCACCGTAAGCCGGGCAAGTGTTCACAACCTCAGCATTGTGGAATCTCTGGCACTTGGTGAAGGTGACAGGATTACGGTATATAAAGCTAACATGATTATTCCGCAGATCGCGGAGAATCTTACAAGGAGCGCTTCTCTTCAGATTCCGGAGAACTGCCCTGTCTGCGGCGGAAAAACAGAGATACGTATGATCAACGAGGCAAAAAGTCTGTACTGCACCAATCCGGCTTGTACGGCAAAAAAAATCAAGAGTCTGGCTTTGTTTGTCAGCAGGGATGCCATGAATATTGACGGACTTTCGGAGGCTACTCTGGAAAAGTTTGTGGCAGCGGGTATGATCCACAGCTTCGCCGATCTGTATCATCTGGACAGATACCGGGAGCAGATCGTGGAGATGGAAGGCATGGGAGAAAAATCCTATGAAAAGCTGATTTCTGCCCTTGACAGATCAAGGAAAACCACAATTTCCAGGGTAATATACAGTCTGGGCATAGAAGGGGTCGGACCGGCAACGGCTAAACTGATCTGTGCGTATTTTGATCAGGATCCGGAGAGGATTGCTTCTGCCAGAGCAGAAGAACTGGTTTCTATAGAAGGAATCGGACCTGTTACGGCAGCAGCAGTGGAAGCATATTTTGCTTCTGCCGGTCACCTGGAAGCATATCATGCCGTGCTTAAGGAACTGCAGCTCGTAAAAGAACAGATTGCTGAAGAGAGTGTGATTGCAGGTAAGATATTTGTTATCACAGGTTCTTTGAATCATTATGCCAACCGCAATGCGCTGAAAGCGGAGATTGAGAAGCTCGGCGGAAAGGTAACCGGTTCGGTTACTTCCAAAACGAATTACCTGATCAACAATGATGTGACTTCCGGTTCATCGAAAAATAAAAAAGCAAGAGAGCTTCAGGTACCCATCCTTTCGGAAGAAGATTTTGTCGCGATGATCCATTCTGAACAGTAATGATAAATTGTAATAGTTCAGAGCCGGACAGATTTGAACAAAAAGTGTGATAAACTTTAGGTAATATATGATATATGGAGGGATAAATATGCCAATTAAGATACAGGACGGACTCCCGGCGCGTCCCATACTGGAATCAGAGAATATTTTCATGATGGGAGAGGAGAGGGCGAAAAATCAGGACATTCGTCCCCTGCAGATTCTTCTGCTGAATCTGATGCCCATTAAGCAGGATACGGAGACACAGCTTTACCGGGCTCTTTCCAATACACCTCTTCAGGTGGAGGTCAGCTTTTTAAATGTAACGGATCATGTTTCCAAAAATACTTCCATCAGTCATCTGAACAAATTTTATCAGAACTTTGCGAATGTGAAGAGGAAATATTTTGACGGTATGATCATTACCGGAGCGCCGGTGGAACAGATGCCGTTTGAAGAGGTGGATTACTGGCAGGAACTGACTACGATTATGGAGTGGAGCAAAACCCATGTGACTTCCACCCTTCATATCTGCTGGGGTGCGCAGGCGGGACTTTATTATCACTACGGTATCAATAAACATCTGATGAAGACAAAGCTTTCCGGTATTTATACCCAGAAGGTAACTGACCGCAAGATTCCTCTGGTTCGAAGCTTTGATGACCAGTTCACGGCGCCGCATTCCCGTTATACGACAGTAAAACGCCGGGAAATTCTGGAAAATCCCGATCTGATCATATGTGCGGAATCGGAGGTGGCCGGTGTTTATCTGGTGATGAGTGTGGATGGAAAACGGATTTTCGTCTTCGGACATCCGGAGTATGACCGCATGACACTGAATGAAGAGTATAAGCGTGATATCGGACGCGGATTGGATCCGGCTCTTCCGGTCAATTATTATCCCAACAACGACCCTGATGCATTTCCTCTGCTGACATGGAGAAGCCATGCCAATCTTCTGTATACCAACTGGCTAAATTTTTATGTATATCAGGAGACTCCCTACGAGCTGGCGGAAGAGCAGAACGAAGAATACACCGGAACCCGGGACAGCATTATAAATTGAAGTGCAAAATTGCATATGACTTGCATTTTACACATGATTGTGCTATAGTTTGAAATTGACCTGCGGGAGGTTGCCTGCATTTGTTTATTTGTTGGGAAAGGATGTGTCGATTATGACAAAGATAGATATTATTTCCGGTTTTCTTGGAGCCGGTAAGACAACTTTAATAAAAAAACTGCTTTCAGAAGCACTGAAAGGACAGCAGACAGTTCTGATTGAGAATGAATTCGGCGAGATTGGTATCGACGGCGGTTTTCTGAAGGAAGCCGGTATTGAAATCCGTGAGATGAATTCTGGCTGTATCTGCTGTACTCTGGTGGGCGATTTTGAAACCTCCTTAAAAGAAGTGATGAGCCAGTATCATCCGGACCGCATTATTATCGAACCCAGCGGTGTCGGCAAGCTTTCTGATGTTGTTCGTGCTGTCAGTGTACTGAACGAGGATTCCGAAGCACAGTTTAACAGTGCGGCAGTTGTGGTGGATGCTTCCAAAGCAAAGATGTATATGAAGAACTTCGGCGAGTTTTACAATGACCAGATTGCAACAGCAGGAACCATTGTCCTGAGCCGCACCGGCTCCATGAAGCAGGACAGGATTGAAAAGGCCATTTCACTGATTCGCGAAATCAACCAGACTGCTCAGATTATCACAACCCCCTGGAATCAGCTGAGCGGTGCCCGGATTCTGGAGACGATGGAAGGTGAAAAAGACAGCATGGCAGTTCAGCTTCTGAAAGAGATGGAAGAACATCACCACCATCACGACCATGAAGAGGGGGAGTGCTGCTGCGGTCACGACCACGGTCACGGTCATCACCACCATCATGACCATGAAGAGGAAGAGTGCTGCTGCGGTCACGATCATGATCACGGTCATCATCACCATCATCATGCCGATGAGGTATTTGCAAGCATCGGTATGGAAACCATCCGCAGATATACCCAGGATGAAATCACTGCCTGCCTGAAGGCACTGGGCGATGAGGACAGATATGGTATGATCCTTCGTGCCAAGGGTATGGTTGCTTCTTCCGAAGGAGAAGACTGGATCCATTTTGATTATGTGCCGGAAGAAATGGAAGTTCGTGCCGGTGCAGCCGATGTAACCGGCAAGATCGTAGTAATCGGCTCAGGTGTGAAAGAAGATGCCGTAAAAGAACTGTTTCTGAACTGATGGAAAGTGTATAAAAAGTGAATAAATGGAAAGGCTGAGTTATGTTCAAAAGAAATAGGAAAATACCTGTATATATGATCAATGGTTTTCTGGAGAGCGGCAAAACATCATTTATTGCTTTTACTCTGGAGCAGGATTATTTTCAGATTGACGGGGAGACGCTGCTTCTTCTGTGCGAGGAAGGTCTGGAGGAGTATGATGAAGAACTCCTGGAGGCTTCTCATACCGTCGTGGAACTGATTGAAGAAGAGTCTGAATTTACACCGGAGCATCTGTCTGCCATTGCTGCAAAACACAGTCCTGAACGTATCATTATCGAATACAACGGGATGTGGCTTATGCGGGATAAGGAGCTTCCGGCAAACTGGGCAATCGAGCAGCAGATTACTCATGTGGATGCCTCTACGTTTGAAGTGTATTACAAGAACATGAAATCTCTGTTCGGTGAGATGGTGAAGAATTCAGATATGGTTATTTTCAACCGCTGCGACATGGTTGAAGATCTGGCGCCGCTGCGGAGAACTGTACAGGCAGTCAATATGAATGCCGAAGTTGTGTTTGAAGATGAAGAAGGCGAAGTTCAGGAGATGACGGAAGAGGATCTTCCTTTTGATCTGGATGCGGATGTGATTGAGCTGGAAGGACCTGCCTATGCCGTCTGGTATATGGATGCTCTTGATAACCCGGGCCGTTACGACGGCAAGGTGGTCCGTTATAAAGGTATGGTCATGCACCCTGGCGATTTTCCGAAAAATGCATTTGTTCCAGGCAGACTTGTCAATACCTGCTGCGAAGAAGATATGGCATTTTTCGGCTTTGTCGTCAAGAGCAGCCAGGCGGATAAGTTTGCAGACCGTGACTGGGTGGAAGTAACGGCAAAGGTTAATATTGAATACTGGAAGGATTATGAAGGAGAAGGTCCTGTTCTGTATGCTTCCGATATCCACAGAACGGTACAGCCTGTGCCGGATATCATCAGCTTTATGTAACAGTCAGCAGGCTTTTGGGCTGTGAACATAAAGAATAAAAAATGAGAGATGCTGTAATGATACGGCATCTCTTTTCGTTATAATAGATGAAACGGCATGGACAACAGAAAATCAGCCTGACATCCGATGCGCCGGAGGTCAGGCTGACTGGCAGAAAAATATTGCAAAATGGGCTTTTAGTGATTAGTCAGCCACATAGTTGCCTTCATTAAAGTGCTTAACTGTCTTCTGAATCTTTGCCGTAGGTGTCATCAGATCAGAGATGGATACATCATGATTGATGGTGTTGATGATAGCGGCGAGATATTTGCTCATGTCTGCTTCCACATACCAGGGCTTGTTAAGAAGCTCAGCAGGTCTGTAGTTCAGATTGGTTGTAATGACGCGGTCAATATAGCCGTTGTTATAGAATTCATCAAATTTTTCGAAGCCGCTTGTAAACAGACCAAAAGTACATAAGACAATGACTCTGGCTGCCTTGCGGTCCTTCAGTTCACGGCAGGTATCCAGCATGCTTTCACCGGAAGCAATCATATCATCGATGATGATTACGGTCTTGCCTTCCACGCTGCTGCCCAGGAATTCATGAGCTACGATGGGATTGCGGCCGTTGATTACGCGGGAATAATCGCGTCGCTTGTAAAACATACCCATGTCAACGCCGATGTTGTTGGCCAGATAAACGGCACGGGACATGGCTCCCTCATCCGGACTGATTACCATAACATGATCCTTATCGATCTTCAGATCCGGCACAGACTGAAACAGTGTCTTCAGAAACTGATAGGTGGGCATGAAATTGTTGAATTCAAATAAAGGAATTGCATTCTGAACACGCGGATCATGGGCATCGAAAGTGATGATGCTGTCAATTCCCATATTAACAAGTTCTTCCAGTGCGTAAGCACAGTCGAGAGATTCTCTCTTGGTCCTTTTATGCTGTCTGCTTTCATACAGGAACGGCATAATTACGTTGATACGGTGTGCACTGGGCTGGGCTGTTGAAATGATACGCTTCAGATCAGCAAAATGATCATCCGGTGACATATGGTTTACATTACCGCATACATTGTAGGTAAGGCTGTGATTCATCACATCAACCATTACAAAAAGATCACTTCCCCGTACCGAAGAATTAATCACACCTTTTCCTTCTCCGCTTCCGAATCTTGGACAGTCGCACTCGATCAGATAACTGTCTCTGTCATAACCACGGATCCCCAGAGTGCTGTCCTGCTCTTTCATAAGCAATTTATAGTCATTCTTACGGAACTGAACAATGTAATCATCGACTTTTTTGCCCAGATCCTGACAGCTTTTCAGGGCAGCAATACGCAATGGCGCTACTGGCAGTGCACCGCCAAAAGTATAATCTTTCGTCATATTAATTTCTCCCTCTTCCGGCAGACACAGACTTCCTGCCGGTGACTCATAATGATTCAATACCTTTATAACATTATCTGATGTTGAGGTCAAGTATATTTTGCTCTTTTGTAAATACTTTGCAAAATATCCGTTTTTGTCCGGTTTTTTCGGATTCCTGTTTGGAATCCTTGCAAAAAACAACGGGAATTGGTATGATAAAAAAGGTACATTTATCAGGAGGGATAAAATAGTGAAAAAGAAGCAACACGTTATTTCCGGAGTGGTACCGGGGTCTATTGCCGAGGAGATGGAGATCGAGCCCGGGGATCTGCTGCTGCAGATCGACGATATGGAAATTGAAGATATACTGGATTATCAGTTTTACGCTGAAGACGAGGAACTGACTCTGCTCATCCGCAAGCCGGACGGGGAGGAATGGGAACTGGAGATTGAAAAAGAATACGGGGAGGATATCGGCCTTGTTTTTGAAAACGGTCTGATGGATGATTACCGTTCCTGCAGCAATAAATGTATTTTCTGTTTTATTGACCAGATGCCTCCGGGCATGCGGGAAACGCTGTATTTCAAGGATGATGATGCACGGCTTTCCTTCCTTCAGGGAAACTATATTACGCTGACCAATTTAAAAGAGAAGGATATGGAAAGAATCGTAAGGTATCATCTCAGTCCCATCAATATATCGGTGCATACCACGAACCCGGAGCTTCGCTGCCGGATGCTTCATAATCGTTTTGCGGGCCGTTCTCTTGAAAAAATCGATTATTTTTATGAACATGAAATTGAGATGAACGGACAGATCGTGCTTTGCAAGGGATATAATGATGGTGAGGAACTGAAAAATACGCTTCAGGATCTGATTCGGTACTGTCCGGTGATGCAGAGCGTTTCCGTTGTACCCGTGGGACTTACAAAATACCGGGAGGGACTCTGTCCGCTGGAGCCGTTTACTGCCAGGGATGCGGAGCAGACCATCGATCTGATCGAAGAAGTGCAGAAGCAGTGCATGGAACGGTTTGGCATTCGCTTTGTTCATGCCAGCGATGAATTCTACATTCTGGCGGGCAGGGAACTGCCTCAGGATGAGGAGTATGATGGCTATCCCCAGCTGGAAAACGGAGTGGGTATGCTGCGGCTTCTGATGACGGAAACCCAGGAGGCTCTGTCCGGTCTGGAAGGAGATGACCGTGCCGATCATCTGACCATTGCCACAGGACAGCTGGCATTTCCCTATCTGCAGAAATGTGCGGACCTGATCCGGGACAGATTCCCCGGTATTGAGGTGGACCTGATTGCCATACGAAACCGGTTTTTCGGAGAGCAGATTACAGTGTCAGGTCTGATCACAGGTCAGGATCTGCTGGAGCAGCTTTCAGGCAGAGAACTGGGAAGCAGAGTTCTGATTCCGATCAACATGCTTCGCAGCGGAGAAGAGGTTTTTCTTGACGATATGACCGTTTCACAGATACAAAAAGCTTTACAAGTTCCGGTTGTTAGTGTAAAATCAAGCGGATACGACCTGGTGGGCGCTGTTGCGGGAATCGGGGATTTATGTCAGGAATCCGATCGTTTCCGTCCTTATGAACCGTCGGATCAGGCTATGGCAGAGCCGGAATCGGAGGAAAACTGATACCGGGCCGGTGAACTGACAGTTGTTTTAGAAAAGGAGAAATCAGATGAGTAAACCGATTGTGGCAGTTGTAGGACGTCCCAACGTTGGCAAATCTACATTATTTAATGCAATTGCAGGAAGTAATATTTCCATCGTGAAGGATACCCCTGGTGTGACCAGGGACAGGATTTATGCAGATTGTACCTGGCTGAATACCACATTTACATTGATAGATACCGGCGGTATCGAGCCGGACAGCGGGGATGTGATTCTTTCACAGATGCGTGCACAGGCACAGATTGCCATCGATACGGCAGATGTGATCATTTTTCTGACGGATGTCCGTCAGGGGATGCAGGATGCGGATACGAAGGTGGCGGATATGCTGCGCCGTTCCAGAAAACCTGTGATTCTGGCTGTCAACAAGGTGGACAGCTTCCAGAAGTTTATGGCAGATGTATATGAATTCTATAATCTGGGAATCGGCGATCCTATTCCGATTTCGGCTGCCAGCCGGCTGGGGATTGGTGATCTGCTGGAAGCAGTGGCAGAGCATTTCCCTCAGAGCAGCGTGGAAGAAGCGGAGGATGAACGCCCGAGAGTGGCCATCGTGGGAAAACCCAATGTGGGCAAATCTTCCATTATTAACAGACTGACCGGTGAGAATCGTGTAATCGTTTCCGATATTGCGGGCACGACCCGTGATGCCATCGATACAGTCGTGCGTCACAACAAAAAGGATTATGTATTTATTGATACGGCAGGTCTGCGGAGAAAGAACAAGGTAAAGGAAGATCTGGAGCGTTACAGTATCATCCGTACAGTAACTGCTGTGGAACGGGCCGATGTGGTGATCGTGGTCATCGACGCGACGGAAGGTGTTACGGAGCAGGATGCGAAGATTGCCGGTATTGCTCATGACCGGGGCAAAGGCATCATTATTGCAGTGAATAAATGGGATGCCATCAATAAAGACAACAATACGGTGAAAAAATTCACGGAAAAGATCCGCCTGATCCTTTCCTTCCTGCCCTATGCGGAGATCATGTTTGTTTCTGCGGTGTCCGGTCAGCGTCTGCTCAAGATGTTTGACATGATTGATACAGTAATTGAAAATCAGAATCTGAGGATAGCTACCGGTGTACTGAATGAAATCCTGACTGAAGCGGTTGCGCTGCAGCAGCCTCCGTCAGACAGAGGAAGACGCCTGAAGATCTTTTACATGACGCAGGTGTCTGTCAAGCCGCCCACATTTGTTCTTTTTGTCAATGACAAGGAACTGATGCATTACTCCTATACCCGCTATATCGAGAACAGGATCAGGGAGGCTTTCGGATTTCGGGGGACATCGCTGAAGTTTATTATTCGTGAACGAAAGGAGAAATAATATGGAACGGGTAATCTGTCTGATTATGGGATATGCATTCGGGCTGGTGCAGACGGGATTTTTCTACGGAAAAGCTCACGGAACCGATCTGCGGACCCGGGGAAGCGGCAATTCCGGCGCTACGAACACGCTGCGGGTCATGGGAAAGAAAGCCGGCGCAGTGGTGCTGCTGGGAGATGTGCTGAAATGCATTGTGGCCTGCATTCTGGCCCGTCTGCTTTTCGGTTCAAAGCAGCCGGATATGGAACTGCTGTATGTGCTTTATGCGGGATTCGGCGTAATTCTGGGGCATAATTTTCCTTTTTATCTGAAATTCAAAGGTGGTAAGGGGATTGCGGCTACCGGAGGCCTGATTATTGCCATCATGGATTTCAGAGTATTCATTATCTGTCTGACGGTTTTCCTGCTGACAGTGTTTCTTACCCGTTATGTGTCTCTGGGCTCTATGCTGGGTGCCGGTACATTTTTCATTGTGTGGACGGTGATTACCATGAACGGATGGAACAGCGTAGCACCTTCCTGCAGGCTGGAATCCTGTATCGTGGTGCTGCTGATCGCTCTTCTGGCAATTATCCGTCATAAAAGCAATATCAGGCGTCTCCTGTCCGGTACGGAGAATAAGCTGGGCGCTAAAAAATAGACGGCAGCATGAACCGGAGGCTGCCGGCGGATATACCACACCGAGGAAACATGAAGTGTTTTTGAGGCTGGCTCTGAACAGTTATAAAAAATAAAGGAATGATTGAATTATGACAAAAGTCAGTATTATGGGAGCAGGAACCTGGGCACTGGGAATTGCTGTGCTGCTGCATAACAACGGGGCAGACATCACCATCTGGTCTGCGCTGGAGGAAGAGCTGGATATGCTTCGCAAAAATCACGAACACAGGAATCTTCCCGGCGTAAAGATCCCCGAAGATATTCATCTGGAATCTGATCTGGAGACGACAGTCCGGTCAGCTGATGTTCTCGTCATGGCGGTGGCAAGCCCCTATACAAGACAGACTGCTGCTAAAATGGCTCCTTTTGTGAAAAAAGAGCAGATAATTGTAGATGTGGCAAAGGGAATCGAAGAGAAGACGCTGATGACACTCAGCGAACAGATCCGGGATGAGATACCGCAGGCCAATGTGGCGGTTCTGTCCGGTCCCAGTCATGCGGAAGAGGTCAGCCGCGGAATCCCCACCACCTGTGTGGTTGGCGCCTCGGATCAGAAAACAGCGGAATATCTGCAGAATCTGTTTATGAATGAAGTATTCCGCGTGTATACAAGTCCCGACATCAGGGGAATCGAACTGGGGGGAGCCCTGAAAAACGTCATCGCTCTGGCTGCGGGTGTGGCAGATGGCCTGGGATACGGTGACAACACGAAAGCGGCCCTGATTACCCGGGGGATGGCTGAAATCGCCCGCCTGGGTCTGGCCATGGGAGCCCATTCGGAAACATTGTACGGGCTGAGCGGTATCGGCGATCTGATTGTAACCTGTGCCAGCATGCACAGCAGAAACCGCCGTGCCGGGATTCTGATCGGCCAGGGAAAGACCATGGAAGAAGCCATGGCGGAAGTGAAGATGGTGGTGGAAGGTGTGCATTCCGCGAAAGCCGCCAAAGCTCTGGCTGATAAGTATTATATCCACATGCCTCTGGTGGAAGAGGTCAACAGGGTGCTTTTTGAGAACAAATCTGCGGCGGATGCCGTACACGACCTGATGCTTCGGGATAAACGAATCGAATCTCCGGTCCTTCCCTGGCCGAAGGCATAGAGGAAAGTACAGGCCAGGCACAGGTTAAAGCACAGAGAAAACACAGATTGCGGTTGCATTGCCGGATCATTTCACTTATAATATCAACGTATGAAAACTCGTTTTACGAAGGGAGAGTAATCATGAACGCAGTATCACTCGAAAAGGAACTGAAGGAAAATTCTTATCCGGGCCGCGGCATTATTATCGGCCGCAGCGCGGATGGTACAAAAGCTGTCACTGCCTATTTTATCATGGGCAGAAGCGAGAACAGCAGAAACCGTGTATTTGTGGAAGATGGTGCCGGAATCCGCACACAGGCATTTGATCCTTCCAAACTGGTGGATCCCAGCCTGATTATCTATGCACCGGTACGTGTACTGGGCAACAAGACTATCGTAACAAACGGTGATCAGACTGATACGATCTTTGAACTGATGGATAAACAGATGACCTTTGAACAGGCACTGCGTACCCGTGAGTTTGAGCCGGATGCTCCCAATTATACCCCCAGAATTTCCGGTATCATGCATATTGAGGATGGAAAGTACAGCTACGCGATGTCAATTTTAAAAAGCAATAACGGAGACCCTTCTTCCTGCAACCGCTATACGTTCGCGTATAACGACTGCCCTGCCGGTGAAGGCCGCTTTATCCATACATATAAATGCGACGGCAATCCGCTTCCCAGCTTCGAAGGAGAACCCAAAATCGTATCGATTCCCGATGATATGGAAGCATTTACGGAAACCATCTGGAACAGTCTGAATGAGGACAACAAGGTTTCCCTGTTTGTACGCTATATTGATATTGCCACAGGCGAATTTACAAGTAAGATTGTCAACAAGAATCAGTAACAGGAGGAACGGAAGATGAAGGAACTGGAATTAAAATACGGATGCAACCCCAATCAGAAACCTTCCCGTATTTTTATGGAGGAAGGGGAACTTCCCATTGAGGTATTAAGCGGACGTCCGGGATATATCAACTTTCTGGATGCACTGAACGGATGGCAGCTGGTAAAGGAATTGAAACGGGCAACAGGGTTTCCTGCGGCCACTTCATTCAAACATGTCTCTCCTGCCGGCGCTGCAGTGGGGCTTCCACTGACAGATACCCTGAAGAAAATCTACTGGGTAGAGGATCTGGGTGAATTATCTCCTCTGGCATGCGCTTACGCGAGAGCAAGGGGAGCGGACCGCATGTCCTCCTACGGCGATTTCATTGCCCTTTCAGATGAATGCGATCTGGATACTGCCAGAATGATCTTCCGTGAGGTTTCTGACGGTGTGATCGCCCCCGGTTACTCCGCTGAAGCTCTTGAACTGCTGAAAACAAAGAGAAAAGGCAATTACAATGTTATACGGATCGATCCTTCCTATCAGCCTGATCCCATTGAGCGCAAGCAGGTGTACGGCATCACATTTGAACAGGGGAGAAACGAACTGAATATCAATAAGGAATCCTTTACCAACGTGGTTACGGAGAATAAGGAGATTCCCGAGGCAGCAGCCATTGATCTGGCCATTGCCATGATCACCCTGAAGTATACCCAGTCCAATTCTGTCTGCTACGTAAAGGGAGGACAGGCAATCGGTATCGGCGCGGGACAGCAGTCCAGAATTCACTGTACCAGACTGGCTGGTCAGAAAGCTGACAACTGGTATCTGCGTCAGTCTCCGCAGGTTCTGAATCTGCCTTTTAAAGAAGATATCCGCCGCGCGGATCGTGACAATGCCATCGATCTGTATATTGGCGATGAATACGAAGATCTGCTGGCAGATGGAGAATGGCAGAAGATCTTTACGGAGAAGCCTGCTGTATTTACAAGAGAAGAAAAGAAAGCATGGATTGCAGGCAATACAGGTGTTGCACTGGGATCAGATGCCTTCTTCCCCTTCGGTGACAATATTGAACGCGCTCACAAGAGCGGTGTTCAGTATATTGCTCAGCCCGGCGGATCCATTCGCGATGACCATGTCATTGAAACCTGCAATAAGTACGGTATTGCCATGGCGTTTACCGGAATCCGTCTGTTCCACCACTAAAAGGAGACGACGGAGGTACCCCGCAGGGAAGCGGTTGACTTTCTGTTATGACGGAAAACCGGATTTCGTCATGAATGGTTTTGACCAGCCGCACCGGCAATTGATATTGAAACTTAAAAAAGGTTCTGCAGCTTTTAGCTGCAGAACCTTTTTTAAGTTTTGATACTTAGAAAACAGACAAACTGACAGGTTTAACCGGGAACTTTCCTGAATAATCTGAATGTGGTAATGCTGTGCGGTTGTGAAAAGTGATTCAGTGATTACTGAAAAATATCTGGACGATTACCATAAACTGGAATAAAAACTGTGTATTATGTAAATGATAAGAAGTAAACAGATTTTAATAAGAAAATAATATCCAAAAAACACCTTAATATTGTGAAAACGATTTCATAAACGACTAAGTTTTGCCTTGCCGGGAATGAAAAACCTGTCATTTCTTATAATAACCCTTTTGAAAGTAAAGAAAAACTTTTGAAAAGTATGTGCATTATGCACAAAGAACAGATGAAAAACTATACATATCACACAAAAAAATGCGTTACTGACCAAATTTGGCTGAAAATTATATTATTTGACTTTTTTTGGAGGGTATGCTATATATAAAGCCATAAAGAAAAATGAAAAAGCCGTAATTTTTCTTTTAAATGAACAATTAGAAACTTCTTTAAATGTAAAAACAGTAAAAAAAATATAATGCGGGGTGTTTAATGTGTTTATTATTGGAAGTTGTTCAGTAAAAATTAAAAACGGTGCGGCACAGCTGCCTGATGCGTTTAACCTGAAAAGTCAGGTATTGTCCTGGTACTATACGAACAGTGACCGTACTTCTGTGTATATGAAGCCGGAAAGCTATGTTGACAAAAAGACTTTGAAGGCCATGCGCATAAAACAGAAAAAGGTGCTGGTTGATAAGAAGAATATCATGTATCTGCCGGAGGATATTCTGAAACGGGCAGAGGGCAGAATAGTCCGGATCAACGGACTTGCGGATATTCTGGAGCTGGAGCTGCTTCCTGCATATGGAGGAGACGTCGAGGCAGTTTAGCATGAAAGTGGTTTTCAGGCTGTATAAAGCTAAAACTGGGTAAAGCGGAATTTTTTTCGGGAATATATTTTACAGAAAGAATTTACAGAAAATGATTAAAATGATAAGATGTAATACAGGATCGTAGGATCTGCCCTGTGGCGGAAGCGTGCGATCCTGTTTTTGTATATGTACATAGATGATACCTGAAAACCAGTATTTGTGATTGCGAGGACAAAAATATGGAAGAAATGTTTGAAATTATGGAGCCGGATGGTTCCGGTACCGGAAGGCTAAAACCAAGAAGTCAGGTACACAGGGATGGTGACCTGCATGGAGCCGCTCATATCTGGGTATATCGGCTGATTGATGGAAATGCCGAGCTGCTGCTGCAGAAAAGAAGTGACGATAAAGACTCTTTTCCGGGCTGCTATGATACTTCGTCGGCAGGACATCTTGATCCGGGAGAAGATTTCCCGGCGGGTGCCCTGCGGGAATTGAAGGAGGAACTGGGAATTTCGGCAAAACCGGAAGAACTGCAGTATATGTATACCAAAGAGATCGATTTGACAGATGTTTTTCATGGAGAACCTTTCCACAATCATGAACTGATTTCTGTCTATATACTGGAGCTGGTTCCCGAGGATTTGGAGATTCATTTTCAGGAAAGCGAGATTTCCGGGGTGATGTGGATGGAGGCTGATACACTGTGCCGCATGATAGAAGAACAGTCTTTCCGGCACTGTCTCGATAAAGAGGAACTGGTGAAAATTACGGATGAACTGCACAGGCGGCTTCGTTTGAATCGTCAGATGAAATTTTCCTGATTCTGATAACTGAAAAACTCCCTGTACCTCCAAAAGGAAGGCACAGGGAGCGGGCAGTATGCTGCAGAGCAGAAACTGTATGAAAAACAGATATTTTCATCAGCGTCCGCAGCACTTTTTGTATTTTTTGCCGCTTCCGCAGGGGCAGGGATCGTTGCGTCCGATCTTGGGGCCTTTTACGATGGTATGAGAAGAATGCTCTGCTTTGTACAGTTCAGCACGTCTTTCTTTCGTAAGCAGTGCATCCCACTGAGGAAGCTCATATAACCAGTCTGCCTTGGCAGCTACCATATTGTAATATAATTTTTCTCTGTCATAGTCCAGGCTGACAGGGGTATCTTCTTCCATGGTATCGATGGGATTGGGCTCCTTCAGGCTGTCATTGATACCATCCAGGAAACCGGCCATAACTACCGGTTTTACATCGTACCGGTCTGCCAGTTCTGCAACGGTTCCTTCAATCACTTCTGTTTCCTGAAGCAGTTTTGCGTACATTTCCTTTTCTGTTTCAAAGTAACGATTCCAGAATTCCTGATATGTCTGCTGGTTTTTGCTGTATGACTCGGCAAGTTTCTGCCATTCATTTAATAATGCCATGATTCCAACCTCTTTCTGTGTATGATATCTTTTTGTACCACATTCATGTACTCTTGAGAGTATAAACAAAGAATACCGTTTTGTAAAGGAAAAAGTTTGTATCCGGCGCGAAACGCATGAATATAATGTAACAGTTCAGCCGGGGCTGAATAGTTACATTATGTTAGAATGTTATTTCCGGAGATGATTCAGTATGAAAAATTGTTTTTTGGGGAATTCGGGCAGGAAATTCAGATACTGGGTTCTTGCGGTGGGAGTTCTGCTGCTGCTGACGTACTGTGCGTGTGAAGCGTCTGGAGAAGCAGGGGATACGGGGCTGAATCTTCATGCGGGCAGTGCGGTCCTGATGGATGGATATACGGGAAGAATCCTGTATGAGAAAAATGGGTTCCGGGTCCTTCCAATGGCAAGTACGACCAAGATCATGACCTGCATAACAGCGCTGGAAAATGCCGATTCGGAAGAACTGGTGGAGATATCAGCCTATGCGGCCTCCATGCCTGATGTGCAGCTGGGCATGACTCAGGGAGAAAAATACCTTCTGGGCGATCTGCTTCTGTCTCTGATGTTGGAAAGCCATAATGACACGGCTGTGGCCGTTGCCGAGCATATCGGGGCGAAGATTGTTCAGTCCGGGGAAAGCGGCAGGCAGGTGGCAGAAGCCGCACAGAGATCTGCAGAGGAGAGTAAAGAGCTTGTGGCAGCTTTTGCCGGTCTGATGAATCAAAAAGCGGCAGCGCTTGGATGCAGGGATACATATTTTATTACGCCAAACGGGCTGGATGCTGCGGAAGAGTCGGAGGATGAAAATAGAAAAATTATTGAGAAGACTCACAGTACCACGGCTGCTGATCTGGCGCTGATGATGCGTTATTGTCTGTCGGGCTCGGAAAAGGCGGAAGAATTTATACAGATTACACAGACCCGGGAGGCATCTTTTACGGATCATGACCGGCAACGCAGTTTTTCCTGCATAAATCATAACCGGTATCTTGATATGAAAGAGGGTGCTGTCTCCGGAAAAACCGGCTTTACAGGGAAAGCGGGATACTGTTATGTAGGGGCAGTAAACAATAATGGTGTCTTTCTGATCGTATCGCTGCTGGCCTGCGGATGGCCGCCGGCTAAAAGTCTGAAATGGCAGGATATGAATACGCTGGTGGATTACGGGCTGGATAATTACAGATGTGTACAGGTCAACAGTATTGAAAGGGGAAACAGCTCCTATCTGATCGACGACATACCGGGAAAAGGGGTGGAACTGGTCAGAATTCAGACAAAGGTTTCTTTTGAACCATTTTCACTTCTCCTTAAGGAAGATGAAAAAGTGACCGGAAGCTGGTATCTGGAGCCGAAAACGGCCTGGACAGGTGAAAAGGTGGGAGAGTACCGGGTAGCTGTGGGAGGCATGGTCTGCCGGACATTCCCGGTGGTAATCTGCGGGGAAACGGTATGGAATGATCGATAATAAGAAAAAAATCTAAAAACAGGCATGAAAAACGTGAAATAAAACTGAGAAAAAAATGTCAGAAAATATATTGAATAAATTTATATTATAAATCTATTAATATAAATAAGAAAAGGTTTCTGTTTTGAAATGAACAGAGGAAACAGGAAAAAGCCCTGGAAAAAATCCAGGGCTCAGGGGGTATACAGGGGGTTTGACTCAAAAACCCACCAGCTATTTTCATAGCTAATAATATTATACCTATACTTTAGATGAAAAGCAATTATCAGGAATAATAAAAAAATCTTCATTTTTGGCCCGAAATAGGGCGATTTATATAAACTTAAAGTTTTTTCAATGCAGAGTCCAATGTATCGGCAATTGTTTCCAGAATTTTCACCCGCGAATATAATTTATTATTGGCTTCGACCACAATCCAGGGGGCATAGGATGTAGAAGTTTTTATCAGCATTTCATCTACAGCGACACGATACTGGTCCCACTTTTCACGGTTGCGCCAGTCTTCGTCTGTGATTTTCCACTGCTTTTCCGGATTTTCCATACGGTCTTTGAAGCGGATTTCCTGTTCATCCCTGTCGATCTGCAGCCAGAATTTCAGGATGACCGTACCGTGAGCGGCAATGGATTCTTCCATTTCGTTCAGTTCGCGGAATGCGCGTTTCCATTCCTCTTCCGAACAGAAGCCTTCGATTCGTTCCACCATTACACGTCCGTACCAGCTCCGGTCAAAAATAGCAATATGACCGTCCTTGGGCATGCGTGTCCAGAACCGCCATAGATAATGGTACTGCTTTTCCACGGCGTTGGCAGCGGATGTTGGGATTACTTCATATCCTCTGGGGTCAAGTTTTTTCGTCAGGCGCTTGATGGCACCGCCTTTGCCGGCCGCATCCTGCCCTTCGAAAACGAGAACCACGGGAAGCTGTTTTTCGTAGATCTGGTTATGAAGGGATTCAAGGCGCTTCTGAACATTTTTCATCCGTTTGGTGTATTCTTCTCTGGTCAGTGATTTTGACAGGTCCATGCCGTCGAGGATAGAAGTGTCCAGCAGACTGGAATCGCAGAGTGCATTGGGAAGAGCAGGCTGTTCCTGCGCTTTTTTCATCAGGGCATCTTTCAGAACCGCGGCAACGTGGCGCATGATTTTAACGGCAGCAAAACGGCGGTCTGTGGATTCCACGATGGTCCAGGGGGCAAAATTGCTTTCGGTACGGACAATCATATCCTGACAGATATTCAGATAACGGTTGTAATGTTTGTTATGTTTGATCTCTTCGCTCTTTACCCTCCACATGGTTTCGCGCTTGTCCGTCAGATTGTTCAGACGTCTGGTCTGCTCTTTTTCGGAAATTACAAGGAAAAATTTGATGATCACCATGCCTCCGTCGGTCAGAAGACGTTCGAAGTTGATGATTTCTTTAAAAGCGGTATCCAGATCTTTGGAAGACAGTGTATGTTCAAAGGGATCCTGCATGACTTTCCGGTACCAGCTCCGGTCAAATACCTGGATACGGCCCTTTGCGGGAAGATTTTTCCAGAATCTCCACAGGAAGGGATGTCTCTTTTCATCCTCCGTTTCCCGCTCTGTGGAGACAACAGCGTATCCGCGGGGATCCATGGCAGAAATCAGTTCGTTGATCAGCACACCCTTCCCGGCCATATCGATTCCCTCGAACACAATGGTTACGGGGATTCCGGCGGCACGGATCTGGCGCTGCAGAGAAGAAATTTCAGGAATCAGCTGTTCCATGGCAGCTTTGTAATCCTGCTTTGAAAGTGATTGATTCAGTTGGATAGAATTCAGCATAGTACTCCTTTCCGAAATCGGTACAATATGCAGAAGCCTGAGAGAACCCAGGCTTGTTCCGCATACAATAGTATTTCCCTTTTTCGTTAATTTTACTATAAAATAAACGAAAATTCAATGGAGTTGATTTCTTTTCCACAAAATCAGAGCTTTTATATGATAATACATATCATCCCTCCATTGCTGTCGTTGATGATTTTCTGAAGTGCCTCCTGAAGCTTCTGCTGACATTCCTCCGTCATCTGGGAGATTTTCAGCTGAATTCCATCCTCCACGATCTGTTCAATGGATTTTCCGAAAATATTGGTGTCCCAGACACCGTCACTACTGCCTTCAGAGTTCTGCTTGATGTAGGCAATCAGATCATTTGCCTGACTTTCGCTTCCTACGATGGGTGCGATCTCTGTTTCAATCATGGCACGGATCATATGGATGGAACTGGCTTCCGCCCGCATGCGCACACCGAATTTGCTGCCGTGTTTCATCAGCTTCGGCTCATCCAGGCAGATATTTGCCCGTTCGGGAGTGACCACACCGTAGCCTCGTGTTCCGGCACTGGCCACAGCGGCGGCCACTTTCTGATATTCCGTTCGCATGGATGCAAAATCACGGATCGTCTGCATCAGCTGGCGTTCTCCGGAAATCCGGATTCCCGAGTATTCGCTGATGATTTCATAATAAAGTCCCGGCCGCATGGAGACGGAAAAATGAACGGTGCCGTCAGACAGATTTTTGCTGTAAATACGCATTTCACGTATCTGATCGGATTGAATCTGCGTCAGCGAAGGGGTGATATCACGCATATGGGTGATACGGCTGAAAATTCCCGAACAGATTCGGATCAGCTCCTGCTTCACCGGGTGGGACAGGTTCAGAAGCTCAAACCACCGGGGCACGTCAAAAGTCACGGACGATACGGGGAATTCGTTCAGAACAGACTGAAGAATCAGATCGATGTCTTCCTTTTTCAGCTGCTCGCAGTTTACGGGAAGAACGGCTGTATCGTATCTGGCCTGCAGCTGTTCAGCCAGAGCGGCGGCTTCCCGGGTATAGGGCTTCTGGACATTGAGAAGGACTACAAAGGGCTTTCCCAGATCCTTTAGTTCATGAATTGTCTGTTCTTCGGCGGGAATAAATGCCTCTCTGGGAAGTTCCCCGAAAGAGCCGTCAGTGGTCAGAACAATTCCGATGGTGGAGTGGTCGGCAATGACTTTGCGGGTGCCGATGCCGGCTGCTTCAGTAAATGGAATCTCATAGGAAAACCAGGGTGTTTTGACCATGCGTTCCGAATCGCCCTCAATATGTCCGGCAGCACCATCGACCATGTAGCCGACACAGTCGATGAGGCGGACCAGAACCTGGCTGCTTTCTCCGAATGTGACGGGGACAGCATCTTTGGGTACAAATTTCGGTTCTGTGGTCATGATTGTTTTTCCGGCAGCGCTTTGAGGCAGTTCGTCCCGGGTCCGCTCTCTTACATGGGTGTCTTCAATCTGCGGCAGCACCATCAGATCCATGAACCGCTTGATAAACGTGGATTTTCCGGTTCGAACCGGTCCAACCACACCGATGTAAATTTCTCCGCCGGTGCGTGCGCTGATGTCCTGATAAATATTGTAGTTTGTTAACTGTTCCATAACTTAACCTCCATTTCGCGAAAATAAATCCGGCTGTTTATTCATATGCGGGGGGAGGAAACGGTATACCGGAAGCAGGACCCTCATAAACTGTGTCAGGTAATAAAAGGCAAAAACCGGAGAGAAAGGACGATATGGAAAAGGCGATATGGAAAAGGCGATATGGAAAGGAGAATATGGAAAAAATGGCCTGGAAACGGGGGTTAGTATGGGTCTGCGGAATCTTTCTGTGCGCCTTTTTCTGCTGTGCCGGGATCCAGATGATCAGGCAGGATGAGGGGGTACTGCAGATGGAGGCCTTTCAGCCGGACAACAGACAGTTTCGGGCTCTGGAGGGGGAAGAGGAGATAGATAAGCAGCTGGAAACGATTTCGAGTGTATCCGGGATTCCTTTTGAAAAACTTCTGGCAGGTACCATGCTTAAAAGCAGATTCCGTCCTGAAAAAACACTGCGGAAGGCGGAAGCGATTTCTGATGCTCTGGGTTATGAACGGCTCGATGAAGAGATGTTTCTGAAAATTTCTTCTTATTATAAAAGGATGTATGAGTGCGCGGAGTATCTGCCGGTGGCAGATATTTACGACTGTCAGAACGGAAACAGAGAAGTGCTGCAGTATGAGGCACAGGCCCATTGCACAGCGGCAAAAAAGAATGAGACCCGGCTGCTGATCCCGGTGGAAGCAGAATGGAAAGGAATTGTTCCTGCTGTATGTATAAAGACCGGAACGGTCATTTCCGCAGATATTCAGGGATATATGCTGTGCATGGAGCAGGAAGACGGAATTTCCATTATATATGAAAATCTGAAAATGGATCTTCAGGAATGGCAGACAGGGGATGTGATTGAAGGGGGTGCAATTCTGGGAAGCGTGGAAGGCGCCGGACTGCTTCTGCAGTTCCGGCTCCGGTCGGAGGATGGCTCATGGATTGACTTTCAGGGATTTTCCTGTCTGCTTCATGGAGAGAAAAAAATTCGCTCCGTTACACGGATGCTTCCGTGAGAATATCCCGGATGGCATTCAGGCCTGAACCTCCATATTCTGTCATATAAATTCTGCTTTTCAGTATACCATAATCCCGGGGATTATGATATACTCTATACTGTTCTGAAATAAGAGAAGACGCATCATAATGAAGCTGGCAGGGAGCATCAGCAGAACAGGACTACCGGGGCAAGGTGTGCGGAATCGGTCGAAAACAGTGTCACAGTTTTGCGCACAGGCTTTCTATCTGATTTTATCTGTGATAAAATATATTTGTACCAGATACAATTTGTTTGGTAAGGTCACAGAAAGCAGGGCGTCCGGTCAACGTCCTGTTTTTTGCTTTCGTACAGAGCCGGGCAGTCAGATACAGGCATATGCGTTGAATGCCTGTATTCATAAACATATGCCTGTATCTGACTATGCGGCGGATACGCCGCACCCTGGAAATGCAAAGCATTTTCAGGGTGAGCCCGGCGCTGGGATATTTAAGCAGATTGGCCTGCTGAAGAGCCGGGCATATTACACATTTTTTAAAAAGAAATATCAAGAAACGGAGTTAAGCAATATGAAAGAAATTTTAGTTACGGGTAATACATTACCGGAGGCATACCATAAAGCACTGGCTGCTCTTGAGAAGGAGGGCGAAACCGGTGCCTGTGAGGACTGGGGATGCAGCCAGAAGGAAGTGTCAATGACCATGGTGGTGGAGCATCCGCTGGCAGAGCCCATGATTTCCCGGCTGTTTATCGGCGGTCCTGCTGAACTGGAGCAGTATCGTATGGAGATGCTGGACGGCATACTGGATTTTGAGATTGAGAAGGGCAACTGGAAATACACCTATCATGATCGTATCAAGGATCAGATTCCTTTTATCATTGAAGAACTGAAGCGCAGTCCTTCCAGCAGGCGTGCGGTTATGACGGTGCGGACGCCTGAGGATATAGGAAGCGAAGATCCTGCCTGCATGCAGCATCTTCAGTATTTTATCAGGGATGGAAAACTGGAATGCAAGGTTTTGTTCCGCTCCAATGATGCGTGCAAAGCTTCCTTTATGAATGCTTTTGCCATTATCATGCTGCAGAAACGGATAGCAGATGCACTGGGAGTTCCCATGGGATCCTACTGCCACAGAGCCAACAGCTATCACTGCTATGAAAAGGATTTTGATATGCTGAAGGGATATTTGAAACGAATTGAAGAAGATGATGTGGAAGAAATCACTTTTGATTATGAAGACGACTGGAAAGAGATGATGGAAGATGCGCGTCCGGCCATTCTTTCCCAGGTTGAGACCCTGAAAAAACAGCAGTAAAGAAAAAACGTTACTATTCACAGTCGATTTGCGACACGATAAATAGAGCGGAGCTATAACGCCGCTCTTCACTCGATATTCTGATGTATATTCAGGAAGGTGATGCAGAGAAGATTTCAGCAACCGTATAAGGGTTCCCTTCGCATAAAC
>JALFLM010000137.1 GCA_022774705.1 Lachnospiraceae bacterium
ACTTCCTTTGCGTTATGTGTTTTATTAAGAGCTTCAATTAAAAGTTTTCTGGTTTCATTGTGTAACATAATACTCACCTCTTAATATAAGCATAGCACTCATGTCAAGGGTTTGCGTTATTTTATTGAAAAGCTATAAGTATCTCCTTGTCTGAGAGACTCCATACTGATGAAAATATAACTGGTTTATAAGCGGAATACACCCTGCTGAACAGTTACGCTAAATTCCATATAACAGATTTTGCTGTTATATGACAGCAGTATTACCAGTAATTTTTACCACGGGATAGCGCCGTATAACAGAACAGCTGCGATTGCGCCTACGATAGGGCCTACAATAACAACCGGTGCATAGCCCCAGTTGGAGTCGCCTTTGCCTTTGATGGGCAGAATGGTGTGAGCAATACGGGGACCAAGGTCACGGGCAGGATTGATTGCATAACCGGTCAGACCGCCTAATGACATACCGATGGATACGATGATGCCGAATACCAGGAAATTGCTGAGGCCGGGAGCGCAGTTCTGAACCTGTGCGATACCTTTGATTGCGAATACCAGTACAAATGTACCGATTGCTTCACTTAAGATGTTAAGAGGCATGTTGGGAACAGAGGGGCCGGTTGAGAATACACCCAGTTTCGTTGCGGGTGATTCGGTTGCGTCAAACTGAGCCTTGAACAGGATGTAAACGAGGCATGCACCTACGAATGCGCCAGCGAACTGTGCGATAATATAACCGGGAACCAGATTCCAGCCGATTGAGCCGTCAACTGCCAGTGCGATGGTCAGCGCCGGATTAAAATGAGCACCGGAAGCTGCACCGAAGATAAATGCGGGAACCATAACTGCAAGACCCCATGCAAATGTGATCTGAATGGAACCTGCACCCTTCATACCTGATTTATTTAATGTTACGTTAGCTACTACGCCATCACCCAGTAAAATAAGCATGGCTGTTCCGATAAACTCTGCTATGTAAGGCAACATAATGAAATCCTCCTATTATATTATGTGTAAATCCGAAACATTTTTGTTGTATTACTATTTTGTTGTAATATTATTTTGTTGTATTACTGTTCTGCTTTACTTTGCTTCTTTCTTTTAGTCTTCCTTTGCCCAGCCGTAAGCATACTTCACAGCTTTATTCCAGCCCTTGATTCTTGCTGCACGGTCTTCTTCCTCAATGGAAGGTGTAAATGTCCGGTCGATTGCCCAGTTCTTGATAACGTCTTCCTTGCTTGCCCAGTAACCAACAGCCAGACCTGCCAGGTAAGCAGCGCCCATAGCGGTTGTTTCTACGCAGCAGGGACGATTAACGGGAGCATTGATGATATCCGCCTGAATCTGCATCAGCAGGTTGTTGGCACTTGCGCCGCCGTCAACTTTCAGAGCTGCCAGTTCAATGCCGGAATCGGCTTTCATAGCCTGCAGAACGTCGTTGGTCTGATAAGCCAGAGATTCCAGAGTTGCACGGATCACATGATACTTGTTAACACCACGGGTAATGCCTACGATGGTACCTCTTGCGTACTGATCCCAGTGAGGAGCGCCCAGACCGGTAAATGCAGGAACAACATAGCAGCCGTTGGTATCTTTAACCTTATTAGCCATGTATTCGGAATCCGGTGAGGAATCGATCAGTCTCATCTCATCACGCAGCCACTGAATAGCAGCACCTGCTACGAAAATAGAACCTTCCAGAGCGTAGTTAACCTTGCCGTCCAGGCCCCATGCAATGGTAGTTACCAGACCATTTTCCGAGAAAACGGGAGTCTCGCCTGTGTTCATCAGCAGGAAGCAGCCGGTACCGTATGTATTCTTGGCTTCACCGGGATTGAAACAGGTCTGTCCGAACAGAGCAGCCTGCTGATCGCCTGCAGCACCGCCGATCGGAATCGCTCCGCCGAACCATGAAGGATCGGATTCGCCGTAAACACAGCTTGAAGGTTTTACTTCGGGAAGCATGCATTTCGGAATATTCAGTTCAGCCAGGATCTCATCGTCCCATTTCAGTTCCGTAATGTTGAACAGCATGGTACGGGATGCGTTGGTGTAGTCGGTTACATGTACAGCACCCTTGGTCATTTTCCAGATCAGCCAGGTTTCAACGGTACCAAATAACAGCTCGCCTCTTTCAGCACGTTCTCTTACACCTTCCACATTGTCCAGAATCCATTTTAACTTTGTGCCTGAGAAATAAGCATCGATTACAAGACCTGTTTTCTTACGGAATGTCTCTGTCAGCCCTTTTTCTTTCAGGCTGTCACAGTATTCAGAAGTTCTACGGCACTGCCATACGATTGCGTGATAAACGGGTTCACCTGTTTCTTTGTCCCATACGATGGTGGTTTCACGCTGATTCGTAATACCGATTGCAGCAATATCTTCTGCTGTTGCACCGATCTTTGACATAGCCTCCACAGCAACCCCCAGCTGTGTAGACCAGATTTCGTTGGCATCGTGTTCAACCCAGCCCGGTTTCGGGAAATACTGAGTAAACTCCTTCTGTGCTACACTGCACATCTCACCCTTTTCATTGAAAAGAATACAACGATTGCTTGTTGTACCTGCGTCCAGTGCCATTACATACTTTGCCATAAAAATATACCTCCTTATGAATATTGAAATGAAAATGTTTCCGGCTTCCGTTCATCCCCCGAACGTCAGCCCGCTGTGGCTCTTCTCTGAGGCCACATGTCGCTGCTGTTCCAAAACTGCCGTGATAACACGACACATTCTGAACAGCAGCATATAATAAATTGCAGGTAATTATTCAGCAGAACATTATTTCAGATTAAATTATGCATGTCTGCCGGATTCATTCATAAACCCTGCAAATTCATTCTCATTCTACATCAGCCATACGGATGGATTGGTGGTGGATACCGAAATGGCTCCCGCCCCAAGGGCAGCTACCACATCCTCTTTTTCGGAAATCAGACCTCCCGCAATCACCGGAATTCTGACGTTTTTCGTAATTCTTTGTATTACCTTCGGCATCAGACCCGGCAGAACTTCTATAATATCGGGCCTTACCATGGCAATTTCCTTCTCGATGTTCTGATATGCCATGGAATCAAGAAGAAATACTCTGAGAATTGTATGCAGCCCCAATTCCTTTGCCCTCTTGATCAGCATGGGCTTCGTCGTGATAATTCCATCCGCTTCCGTATTGTATCTGATAAAATTCACGGCAACTTCCTTGCTCGCCAGTCCGTTTATCAGATCGATATGTACCAGTGCAATCTTATCCGCATCTTTGATCTTTTTAACGATTGCCCCTATATTACATATGCTTCCGTAAAGGATAAATATAACCTTTATATCCTCCAGCCTGCAGCATTCTTCCAGCCCCTCATCGTTCTTCACTGCCGCAATCACCGGATTGGCTTCTATCATGTCGTAAAATCGCTGATCCATCTTTCCCCCATAAAAGAAACACGATTCTTCATATTTCAGAAAAAAGAGCACAGCTGTCCAGCAGCATTTCTGCTGTTCCTACTGTGCTCTCCCATCTCACTACGCATTCTTTTTTATCTGAATTCATTTTAGCATATTGTTGTATTAATCGCAATATGTTTTTATATTTTTGTACGAATAAACAATGTTTTTCTTTCTTCGACTGATTTTATTTGTATTAAACCTACAGTTTTTGATAAAAAAATATTTTCGCCGTACACATTCCGCCAATTACCTGCTGTTTTTAAACAGAACCACCAGATCCTCGATGCTTCTGGGGCCTGTAAAAGTATCCCGATCATTGACGATCATAAACGGCACACGCTTGATCTGATATTTTTCCACCAGGTCAGGATACAGATTGGCATCGATCATCTCTGCTTCGATCAGCGGATTCAGCATGGCAATCCGCTGGCAGGCCGTTACCAGACCGGAGCAGTGATGGCAGCCCAGCGATACACAGATTTTCACATTGACCGGGCGTTTCAGCTTCTGGATCTTCCTTTTTGTTCCGTCGCTCAGTTCCTGTCCGGGACCGGCCAGATTATAAACCGCCAGGATAAAGGCATTGATCTCCTTCCCGCCGGGAATTCCGTGAAAAGAAACACCTGAAAACTCACCATCCGCATACAGACCCGTCACCGGCAGATACTGCGTATTCAGTTTCAGACCTGCAGCAAGTGTCTCCGCCTCCGGTCCCTCTGAAAGTTCTTTTATAGAATACAGTTCCAGATTCACGGACGCTCCGGCCGGAATTTCGCAGAAACGTTTCAGAAAGGATGCCATTTCCATAGATTTATCCTGTTCCGTATCAAGCACGGCCTTTATCGTCACCGGTTTCTGCAGTTTCTTTATAATTCCCCCAATATCCTGACACAATTTGTCATTCAATAAAGGACATTCCGAAGAAATCTCTTTCAAATCAATCATAAAATCCCCCCCATCCACTGCTGCCGCCCATTCGTTCCGCGGCAGCAGCCATGTGTTGTCTAAAGAAGTCCCACCAGATCAAGACTGGGCATCAGAGTGTCCTCACCCGGTTTCCATTTTGCAGGGCACACCTGATCTCCGTGTTCCTCCACATACTGTGCCGCCTGCACTTTGCGCAGCAGTTCCTCCGCATTGCGTCCGATTCCCATGTCGTGAACCTCATAGGCCCTGATTTTCCCCTCGGGATTCAGGATAAATGTGCCGCGCAGGGCCTGTCCTTCTTCCTCCACCAGCACACCGAAGAAACGGGCAAGCTTCCCTGCCGGATCTGCCAGCATGGGGTAGGAAATCCGGCGAATCGTCTCAGAAGCATCCGCCCATGCCTTGTGCACAAAATGTGTATCCTCAGACACCGAATAGATCTCGCATCCTGCCGCTTTAAAATCTTCATAAAAATCCGCCAGATCCCCCAGCTCTGTCGGACATACGAACGTAAAATCCGCCGGATAGAAGAAGAAAACAGACCAGTGTCCCAGCACAGACTCCTTTGTCACCTCTTCAAACTCACCTGCATGATAGGCCTGCACACAAAACTCCTCCAGCTCCGTACCAATTAAATGCATACTACAACCTCCTGTTCTTGATAGAAATTTACCGCAGCTGCCCGGAACCGGCCCTGAAAGCATCACGTACCTGCACTGAACAACTGCAAAAAGAGCACGACTGTCCCCGGGCATCGCTGCCCTGTCTGCCAATCGTGCTCTCCCATCTCAGATTGCATCCCCTAAGGGTTTACTATATTAAAAACATACCATAACTTCCGCGCAGATGCAACTGTTTTTTATCGCAATTCAGCCGCAATTCTCCCTTTCTGCTGAAAGCAGAATTACATCCCACCATTTTTTTATTATACCAGCCCGGACTTTACCAGCCTTTTATGCAGCATAGGACCGACAATGCATGCGATAACCATCTTAACCAGATCACCGGGAATAAAGGGAATCACTCCGGCTGCCAGCGCAGCACCGAAGCTCATCTGCAGGCTGTATCCCATCCATGCAGTACCGAAGGTATAGGTAACCTGCGTGCCAAAAATCATACCTGCAAACTGCAGATACCATTTTGAAGTTTTTTCTACAACGTAACCGCTGATTACAGTCAGGAAAATCATACCGATCAGATAACCGCCGGTGGGTCCCAGCATTTTAGCAGGTCCGGAACCAAAACCGGAAAATACCGGCATACCCGCCAGACCAACCAGAAGATAGACCAGATAACTTCCCGCAGCCCGTTTCCAGCCCTCCACATAGATAATCACGTACAGTACCAGATTCGTCAGGGAAATCGGAACCGGGCTGAACGGAATCGACAGAGACAACGGAGCCAGAACACAGATTACAGCAGCCATAGCCGCAATCATGACCATATTCACAATGGAAGCAGAAGATTTTTTTGCCGCAGATGTTTCTTTCATAATGCACCTCATACTATTTCTTCATATTTTGTTACTGTTCACATTTTCAATTGTCAACCTATTATATCCTATCAGTTGACAGATGGCATTGTATCACACTCCTCCTTATTTGTAAACCTATTTTCATATTAAAGTTAACAATTATGAAATTACTGCTCAGATTTCTGCCTCACACCCTGCATTTACCCGGCTGAAGTCTGAACAGCAGCATCCTGAATCCTGTACATTCTCTCCTTTTTTATGGTAAAATAAATGCGACTTAAATGAAACTTGAATGAACAGAAAGGAACCTTTTTATGCTTACTATTGGATCTCATCTCTCCGTTTCCAAAGGCTATGCCGCCATGGGAAAGGATGCTTTGAAAATCGGCGCCAATACCCTTCAGTTTTTCTCCCGCAATCCGCGGGGAACAAAGGCAAAAGCCATAGATGAAAAGGACATTGCCGCCTTCCGGCAGATCTGTGAGGAAAATCATTTCGGCACGCTGCTCTGCCACGCTCCCTATATATTGAATGCCTGCTCTGCTGACCCTGCGCTTCGTGAACTGGCCCGCGACACCATGGCAGACGATCTGGCACGTATGGAATATCTCCCCGGCAGTCTTTACAATTTTCATCCGGGCAGCCATGTAAAGCAGGGTGCTGAAGCAGGAATTGAAATGATTGCCGATATGCTCAATTCCATTCTGAAGCCGGAGCAGCACACCACCGTTCTGCTGGAAACCATGGCCGGAAAAGGCAGCGAAGTGGGACGCAGCTTCGAGGAGCTGGCCGCTATCATTGAACGGGTGGAACTGAAGGATAAGATGGGAGTCTGCCTTGATACATGCCACGTCCACGACGGAGGCTACGACATTGTAAATCAGCTGGACCATGTTCTGGAGGAATTTGACCGGATCATCGGTCTTGACCGGTTGAAGGCCATCCATCTCAACGACAGCAAAAATCCCTGCGGCAGCCACAAGGATCGTCACGAAAAGATCGGAGAAGGATGTATCGGTATGGATGCGCTGGTGCGCGTCATCAATCACCCGCTGCTGTGCCATCTGCCCTTCTATCTGGAGACGCCCAATGAACTTCCCGGATACGCCCGGGAAATTCAGATTCTGAGAGACGCTTACCAATCAGGACATTAAACCTCAATCATTTGCCAGTCCCCTGCGGCTTTTAGTCAGATACATGATTGTAAAAGCCGTGCCGCTGGCAATCCAGGATATGATATAGATACCGATAATACATTCCATACTCTCAAATCGAGGCAGAATAAACCAGATAGCCAGAACACGAAGCAGACAGGTGCAGATCAGAGTTAAAATCATCGGATGTACCGTATCTCCCATTCCACAGCAGGTTCCGCTGCAGATTTCATAAATACCATAAAAAACATAGAAAGGTGCCATTAATTTCATATAATGTGCAGCAATGGGAACAATCGCGGCTGCATCTGCTTTTGCAATGAACAGACTGCCCAGCACCGGCGTCCCCACATACAGAACAGCACTGATCAATGCAATGGAAAAGACTGCGATGCCCCCTCCGGCAAAGACTCCTTTTTTCACCCGATTCCTGTGTCCTGCACCAAGGTTCTGTGCCGTATACGTTGTCATAGCAGGCCCCATGGCATCAGCAATCAGCCAGATCAGCATATCCAGCTTACCGCATATGGACCATGCTGCGATTGCATCCGTGCCCATACCGTTCACGCTGGCCTGTACAATCGAATTGGCAATCGGAAACAGGATTCCCTGCAAAGCAAGCGGCATTCCCTTTTTAACCATCTGAACCATATGTATATTGCAGTAATGCGGTTTCAGTAAATGAGAGTCAGCAACACCATGAACCGTTCTGATCATCAGGAAAAGTGCACATGCCGCACTTACAATCTGAGCAAGAACCGTTGCTGCTGCAGCGCCTCCTACTCCCATATCAAATACGCCCACCAGCAGCAGATCGCCTGCAATATTCACAACAGAACACACCATCAGAATATACAGAGGGTTTTTCGAATCTCCCAGTGCTCTGAGTACACCGGCCGCCATATTATAAAGGACCATAGACCAGATACCGCCAAAATAAATCCGGCAGTATATCGCTGTCATGGGACGAATATCAAGGGGAACATCCATCAGTTCCAGAAGCTGCGGTGTAGCCAGAACCCCTGCCACAGAACAAATAACCCCAAGTATCACTGCCAGCGTATAAGCTGTCCGTGCCGAGCATTTTAAATCATTGTATTGTTTCGCTCCAAAATAACCGGAAATGACAATCGTCGCTCCGGCAGACAATCCACTCATGAAATTCAGTGGAAATTTAAACAGAGTATGCACACTGTCTATGGCAGCCAGCCCCGTTTTCCCGGCAAACTGACCGACAATCACTGCATCTGCTGCAAGATACAGCTGCTGAATCAGACTCCCCGCAATAATCGGCAGTACAAACAGCAGCAATCCCTTAAAAACACTTCCCTCTATCAGGTTAATTTCTTTTCTCGTTTTCAATTTTTCCTCCTTATAAAAAAAACGGTCACAGTCAGATACAAATCTGACTGTGACCATTTTTACACAACTATGCCAGTATTATATTATCACCCTTTTACACTGTTTCAGCAGGTCTTCTGGCTTATACTCATAACAGCTTTTTCACCTTCTCAGCTTAACGCCAATGGTTGACTTTCATCTGAAAAATCCGAGTAAATACAGCGGTGGTTCCGCCCATGATTCAAACATGGTTATCTATTCTCTGACACTGTCCATACAACAATATCAGCACTGAAACTGATTCCTGATAAATTGTTTTGATTATATTATACTGCATAGTTTTTATCAATTGTGCAAATATTATAAAACAATGTGAAGAAAATGGCAATAATTGTCTTTTTTCTCATCTTTTTATTCCATTTTCACAAATACATACCCATCCCTGCATTATACATGTGAATTATTTTCACAAAAAACAGAGTCTTTTTTATTTACAATTCAAATCAGTAATGGTATATACGATTTTTGAATGAAAGAATATTGTTACTGTTTTTCGAAACCGGATCAACTGAAATTCTGCTTATCTTGCTGTACCGGATTTTGTTTCTTCCAGATACATCTGCACCACCTGCCCGTCTCCGGCAAACGCCGGGAATGTATAACCGCCGTACATCAATGCCGCACCGCTGTAAATCCGTTTTTCCCTCTGAATTTTATAATTTGCATCCGGCTTCAGTCCCCGGAAACGTACATTGATCAGGGGAGCGTTGGCTCTTGTGTGAAGATTCACCAGATAAAACAGACATTTTTTCCTGTTCTCGGATACAAACGCCCATGCGCAGTAGTCGGAATCCTTTACCGGGTCGGTGAGACGGTAATAATCGCCGTTCATGACCAGCTCGGCATATTTTTTGTATTCTCTGATCTGCTGACGTACTTTTGCTTTTTCCGCGCTCTTCAGCTTTGTCAGATCCAGCTCATAGCCCAGCATGCCCGACATTGCCACTGCTCCGCGCAGATCCATGGTGGATATACGGCCGGTCTGATGGTTTGGTACTGCCGATACATGGGATCCCATGGTACTTGCCGGATATCCGAAGGAGGTTCCGTACTGAATCAGAACACGTTCCTCAGCATCTGTATCATCGCTGCACCAGATCTGAGGCGCATAGTACAGCATGCCCGCATCAAAACGTCCGCCGCCGCCTGAGCATCCCTCCAGCAGAATATGAGGAAAGTCACTGATGAGACGTTCTGCAAAGCGGTATACACCCAGCACAAAACGATGACGCACCTCACCCTGACGATCTGCCGGCAGTGCTGCGCTCCAGGTATCCGCCAGCGAACGGTTCATATCCCATTTCACATATTCGATATTGCAGCTGGAAAGCACGGAAGCAATCTGCTCGTAAACATAATCCACTACCTCCCTGCGTGAGAAGTCAAGCACCAGCTGATAACGGGCTCTGGACGGATTTCTTCCCGGGATCTTCAGAACCCAGTCGGGATGCTCCCGGTACAGGTCACTGTCTTCATTGACCATTTCCGGCTCAATCCACAGACCGAACTTCATACCCATACTGTTGACTGTCTGTACCAGCTCCGTAAGGCGGACCTTCGCTTCATTTACCTTCCAGTCACCAAGACCGCTGTAATCGTCGTCGCGCTTTCCGAACCATCCGTCATCCAGCACAAACATCTCAATCCCCAGTTTTTGGGCCTCTGAAGCAATGGCCTCCAGCTTCTCATGGGTGAAATTGAAATATGTTCCTTCCCAGTTATTAACCAGTACCGGACGATGTATATTTTTATATTTGCCCCGGCAGATGTTATTCCGTATAAAACGGTGATACATCTGAGACAAAGCATTCAGGCCCTCATGGGTAAATCCCATGATTACCTCCGGTGTATCAAAAGACTGACCCTTATCCAGCTTCCAGCTAAAGGTATCGGGATTGATGCCCATCACCAGACGGGTATGATTCATCTGGTCCATCTCGATTTCCGCCGCATAATCGCCGCTGTACACCAGCATCATGCCGTAACAGTCACCATAGGCCTCTACCGTTTCAGGTGATGCCATGATCACGAAAGGATTGTGCTGGTGGGAAGAACTTCCCCGCTTACTGGAGATTCTGGTAATCCCGTGAGGCTGGCGAAGCCGTTCCGGTTGACGTTCCATACAGTGTCTGCCGTGAAAATGAATCAGGTCCCAGCTGCCCGGCTGCATATCAAGGCATGCGGAAAGCGCACGTTCCAGTCTGATCGTACCGTCCCCGTGATTCTCAAAACGAACACTGCGGGTGATCATGTCCATATTTTCAAAAACACTGTAGCAGAGAATTGCCCGAAGCCCGGTGCAGGGATCCTCCAGCATAATCTCCAGAGTTTCGCTCTCACCGCCATTGTCATACGCTGCCGGCATACCGGGGATCCCCTGTTTCCCTTTGTAAATATTGTATCCCACATACTGCAGATCCACAGCCGTACTTCCGTCTGCATTGACTGCCTCACAGCTGCTGATCCGGTAATCACCGATTCCGCAGCCGGTATATTCAAGTGCAGCCGTATCCAGAGAAAAATTCCGGTCCCGTCCCGCCTGATGAGGATTGCCTGAGAATCCCCTGTCATTCAGATCCAGAAGCTGATCCATGGAAACATCCGCTATCCTTCTTCCGTAATAATTGTGAAGCAGATATCCATACTGATTAATCCCCATCTGATAGGTAGTATTCTGCGTATGAAGATTGAAAAATTTTTCTTCCTGATTATAAACAATACTCATAAATAAAACTCCCTGTAATGATTTTAGTTCAGCCTCTCAGCAGAGACGCCGGAAAAATTCATTTGACGCTTCCATCATAATATACTAAAATATATTTAAATATTGCGTTCCGACAGCTGTTCTTACGAATCCGTCTCCGGACAGCTGTCCATATTCTCATGATTTTTCAGCCCCCGCAGGGGGGGTGATATCCATATCGTGTTATCATAAAAAAGGAGGGAAGTCTATGGCAACACAGGATTACTATCATGTAACTTCGCGTTACCGCTGCATGGACTGCGTCAACATGCTGGATTCCGATCTGTACGTAAGCATCTGCGGGATTGAAAACTGTTCCTCCGGCCATAAATTCGGTCCATGCCGCCGCGCGGATTACCATATCCACTTTATACTGGGCGGTAGAGGTACGCTCCGTATCGAGAATCAGACCTGGCATCTGTCTGCCGGACAGATTTTCGTCCTTCCCGAGAATCAGGAAGTAGAATACCAGGCCGATCATGATGAGCCCTGGCAGTACGCCTGGATTACCGTAGGAGGCAGCAATGCGCTGCCCTGCCTGAAAGCCGCCGGTTTTGAAGATTCCTGGCTGCGCGAATGCAACTGCAACCCGAATTGTTTTGTGGAACTCATCGATAAGATTCTCGGCAGCACTGAGCTGACCCTTGTCAATGAGCTGAAGCGCAATTCCTGCATGCATGAGATCCTTGCCCTGCTGGTGGAAACAAAATGCGCAAAAAAAGAGATCCGCCACGAATTTTCACCGGATCTGTACGTTCAGTACGCTGTACAGTTCATTCATCTGAACTACTCGCATATCCGGGTCAATGACATCGCCAATTACATCGGCATCAATCGTTCCTATCTGACGACCATCTTCAAAAACAAACTGAACGTGTCGCCTCAGGAATACCTGGTTTCCTACCGCCTGAACAAAGGAAAGCAGCTTTTGTGCACCACTGACCTGTCAATTCAGGAGATTGCCGCATCGGTAGGCTATGACAATCCTCTGACATTTTCCAAGATGTTCAAAAATGCTTACGGAAAAAGCCCGAGACATTTCCGTCAGGAAAGCAGTCCCGAAACCGGCACTCAGAGCTGAAACGGCATCCGTAATCAGGACATTTTTGAAAATAAACCGCGTTTAATAAAGAAAACCCTGCCCGACTTTTCAGGTTTTCAGGCAGGGCTCACTTTTCATAATTCGTCCATTATCGTCTGGTCATCCTCGCTGATAAAATTGCCGCTTTCATTTACCGGAGGCAGATATGGTACGAAATCCGGCAAAAGCATGGAAGATCCCAGCAGGGCAATAGCCCCGAATCCGCCGATAAACCACAGGAAAGCGTATAACGGCTGCATATGGACATCCGTGTAGGTCAGATACAGCGGAAATACATTGAAAAACAGCAGGACAACCAGGCGCACCGGTTTCTGGATGGCAAAGTAGAATGCATTCCGCATCAGTTTGGGAATGGTATTGGCGAAGGCCGCCATAACCGGCATCAGATACAGGGTAATGATCAAAGCAATAATCCCCAGAACGTAGATGGCATACATAAAATACTCCATCACGCCGCCTGCCTGACTGCAGAATTTCACATCCACACAGCCGAAAAGTATCAGTGCCAGAAGAATGATCCAGTAAATGGTCGCCTGTTTGAAATTCGTCTTAAATCCCACCCAGAACTGTTTAAAGGGATTGATCACGCCGTCACCGCGCAGCGTTTTCAGCATGACATGGTACAGCGCCACCCAGGACGCACCGATCGTTACAACCGGCAGACTGAACAGAATAAACATCAGATTTGCGCCGATCACAATACCGCACCGCGTCATCAGACGCCCGAACATACTGTCATTATCCAGAAAACCCTGTAACTTCTCGCTCATGTCACTTTGCCTCCTCAAAAATGTAATCCAGAAACTGCTCCACCACATCGATGTGCTGCGCCTGCGAACCGATACCCAGTACGCAGCTTTCAGGATAAATGCTGTACTCCGACATCAGAATACTGTCGCTGATGTCGATACCCACCGGTACCGGATCCCGACTGTACTCTTCATCGTATGGAACACTGTAAACCAGCCGGTCCCCGTATTTCTCCATGATGGATGCGCATCTCTCATCATTCAGGTCCATCAGACGCCCGGTCGAACCCAGAGCCTCCAGTGACTGCTTTTCCATTGTGACCGCATCCAGTGTTCCGGTATCCGTATGAGCAACAAACATCTGATAATATTCATTGCCCGCCATCTTGCCCTGAGCGCAGTCAAAAAATGAAATATTGTTGAATTCCACATTTTTCACGGTGGTATCATAGCCCGTGTATTCCACGAAACCGTCCCACAGTCCGGAGTCATTGCCCACGTCGGCATAGGTATTGGTAAACGTTATAAAAAACCAGTTTTCCTTGATTGCTGTGTTGTAACGGTAAATCACAAAACCGGTAATCGACACAGCGCATACAATCCCGATAATCCAGAGATAATAATACTGCCAGATATATTCCGCTTTTGCCCGGAACGTATCGATATTCCGTATCTTCTCCTTTTCCTGCCTGAACCAGGATTTCAACCTTTCCATCACGCGGGCAGATCCTCCTTTCTGTCTCTTTTTCCTCTTTCCGGTTCCAGCCTTTCGCATTTCAGCTTTACGGATTTCCGGTTTCAGCCTTCTGCCTGCCGCTTTCCAGGCGTTAAGCCTTCTGTCTTCTGCTTTTCAGCTTTTCTTTTTCCCTACAGCTTACCGCCGGAGGTAGCAATACCTTCAACGAACTGCTTCTGGAAAATTACATAGATTACAACCATAGGTACAACCGCCAGAGTTGCAGCTGCCATCATGGCAGGATAATCGCTGGTGTACTGTCCCTGCATTTTAGCCAGAGCTGCAGACAGGGTTGTGGTCTCTGCTTTGCTGCAGACGATCATGGGCCACATCAGATCCTTGAACGCAAATACCGCGGTAAAGATACCCAGTGAAACCATGGAAGAACGGGTCAGAGGCATCATGATCTTCAGGAACCGCTGAGCAACATTGCAGCCATCCAGGCCTGCTGCTTCCTCCAGATCCTTGGGCAGCCCTTCATAACCAACCTTCAGCAGATAGGTGCCGAATGCCGTAACGATACCGGGGAATACAAGACCGAACTGGGTGTTCAGCATACCCAGCTTGGAAACCATAACATACTGAGGAATGATAAAGATCTGTGCAGGAACCATCATCTGAATCAGTACCAGTGAGAACAGAGCGTTTTTCCCCGGGAACTTCAGACGGCCAAATGCATAGCCTGCCATGGTCGCGGTCAGACACGCGCAGATAACACGGAATAAGATCATCAGCAGGGTATTCTTGTACAGGATCAGGAAATTGTAGGACTTCCATACGGTTTTAAAGTTCTCCCAGTGCCATCCGCTGGCGGGGAAAATATAGAACGGGTTAACGGAAATTGCTTCCTGATTGGTTTTCAGTGCGGTCAGGATCATCCATGCAAAGGGAACGATCATGATAAAAGATACTATAAACAGAATTACATAGATCAATATCGTCGTGAGACGTTTTTTTGTTTCGTAGCTTTCCATATCCGTCCCTCCTTAGTTATGATATACGAATTTCTTTTCCGCAGCCTGCAGAATCACGGTAACGATCATGATGAAGATCAGCAGAATCACAACCAGCGCGGAGCCCATGCCCTTATCGCCGATATTGAATGAATAATCGTAGAACAGATATACAACAGACTGTACCTTGCTCAGAGCCACGTTGGTCTTGTCCATTACCATGAACATCAGGTCAAAGATGGTCAGCGCACCGATGATACGGGTCTGAACGATAAAAAATGTGGTGGGGCTGAGAAGAGGAATTGTGATATCGAAAAACTGACGAATGCCGGATGCGCCGTCAATTCTTGCCGCTTCATAGTAATCACCGGGAATCTCCTGAAGACCCGATATGAACAGAACCATGTTGTAACCGATGATGGACCATACGCCGATCACGCCGATGGAGATCCATGCGATTTTGGGATTGGTAATCCATTCAATCTGTGTTCCGAAAATGTTGTTCAGCAGACCGAACTGGCTGTTGTAAAGCCATTTCCATACCATGGCAACTGCAGCAGGCGCGCAGACCATGGGCAGGAAGAAGATCGTACGGAATGCAGAAGTACCGGCCAGTTTTTTATTCAGGAAAACTGCCAGAACCAGAGCAATGGCAATACCAAAAGGAACTTCAATAATAGCATATTTAATGGTGTTCCAGAATGCCTGCCAGATGGTCGAATCAGACATCAGCTTTACATAGTTGTCAACACCGTTAAAGATATTGCCCAGACCGAAATCACCGGTTTTGAAGAAAGACTGGTAGATTGTGCTGAAAATCGGGTAAAAGTTCAGAACAACCAGACCGATAATTGTGGGGGCTACAAAAAGATAGGACCACATGGCTTCTTTTTTCTGAGCCACAGACATTTTTTGTTTTTTCATGCTCATCCTCCTTATCAATTTCTACTTGAATCTTCGGATAAAAACGGGCCATACCACAGCATGGCCCGCAAAAGTCATCTGCAATCAAAGAGCATCAGCAGATATGTTCTATTGCTTTTCAAAATGATTATTCTGCTGCAATTGCATCGTCGATAATCTTCTGTGCATTGTCGCAGGCTGCGGACATTACGGCAGGATCTTCGGGATTCTGCCATGCATCCAGGAAGCCGCCTTTTTTCTGCAGCTTATCTTCCCATACGGTTGTCTTACGTGTATAAGGACGGAAGTACAGGTCACCTTCTTCTTCTACTTTGATGAAGCAGGATACATCCATGCCGTCGAATGCAGCAGCAAATGCATCGGAGGCGCCAAGCATACCTGCCATGGTTACACCCAGTTCAGACTGCATCTTCTGGCCTTCTTCTGAGCAGAAGTAAGAGATCAGGCTGTATGCAGCGTTGGGATCTTCTGTCTTTGCAGATGCAGCCCAGCCAAGTCCGTTGTATGCGGAGTAACGTTCACCTTTATCACATGCACCGTTGCCGTTGGTATCTGCGTAAGGCAGCATAGCCCATGCGTAATCAGCGGCATGTTCTGCTGTATAGAAGCTGTTGATCATCCAGGAACCCTGTGTGATCATGGCTGTCAGTCCGGACTGGAACAGAGAATCGGTACCGGTCTGTCCTACTACAGACTGAGGAGCACCCACACTAAGAAGCTTACGAACCATTTCCATACCGGCCTTTCCTTCCTCAGAACCGATGGTTGTGCCTTTATGATCATCTGTGATGATCTGAGCGCCGTAATCGTAAACTACGTTGTACCAGCCGTCCTGGTTGTTGGAAACGTTCACGGCATAACCGTAAACACCGTCAGCCTTGCCTGCTTCGGTAATTTTGGATGCTGCGTTGTACATATCTTCCCATGTCCAGTCATCGGTAGGATACTCTACGCCGTACTTGTCGAACAGAGCCTTGTTGTACAGCAGAGCGATGGTGTCATGATCCTTGGGCAGTGCATAATGAGCGCCGTTGTCGCTGCGGGTATACAGGTTTACGATACCTTCATAATAGTTTTTCAGATCAATGGCATCATCTTTTTCAATGTAGGGATCCAGATTCAGAAGCACATCGTTCTCCATGTACATCTGAGCGGTGTTGGAATGCATCCAGAACACGTCAGGCATATCGCCGCCCTGTACACCTGCTTCCAGCAGTGTCCAGTAGTTATCCCAGGTAACAACATCGATGTTAACCTTAACACCGGATTTTTCCGTCCACTTGTCAGCAATCTTCTGCAGACCGTCCAGCTGGTTGTTATCCCAGATCTTAACGTTCAGTTCGGAAACCTTGAAGTCTCCGTCCAGATTCACTTCCGCCGGGGTATCGGAACCGCCTTTGGAATCAGAGCCGCCGCCGCATGCAGTCAGAGACAGAGCCATGGCCGAAGCCAGCATCAGAGCTGTAATCTTTTTCAGTTTCATAATTTTTCCTCCTTCTGAAAAATATTGATTCTTTTCTGGAACTCGTTCGTTGTTCCTTGGCTATATTGTACACTTACATGGCATAAAGGAACATGGAATAATGTGATTTGAAAATAGAAAAATGTGGTATATTTATGTATTTTTCGCTTTTCATTGTGACTTTTTGCCATCATTCTTGCCTTTTAGTCGTCATATTTAACAATTATTTGAAACAATGTCAGTCTCCACTGATTCACTGTTTGTCTATTTTGCCCCCATTTTTCCATATAGGCCATAACATTATTCCATATTTAAAATATCCCATGTTCATTTTTCATTTTATTCACCTTTTTATTTTTTTCGTCCGACATCTATTCGTAATTCTGCACTTTTATCTTTTTATATAACATTTTATTTTGTGTATATTGACGTTAATTCTGTACTTACTCTTTCTTACATTCCCATCTGTCAAAATGACGAATATTTATTATCACTGTATATTTTTCTATCAGGTTTCATCTGCACATGAGCAGCATCTGTACATGACAGAAAGTCAAACTCTTCCGCCCGGCAAATTCCTTTACAATAAAATACGCGCCGTACATAAAGTACGGCGCGGCCGGGAAATTTCATTATGAATTGTATTCTCTCTGATTTCTGTATTCTCTTCAGTTTGCTTTCAGCACATAAACCTTGCTGTAAAAATCCGTATATACATCCGCGCCGGCTTCTCCGATATCTCCGATGGCCGGTTCTGTTGTGATAAGACCTGCATACATCAGCTCATCACCACAGCGGCTCACTTCCTTCTTCCGGGGTGCTTCGATTCTGTATTCCAGATCAGGATTCAGCCCCTTCAGTTTCAGGCGCTTAACCGGCGAATTGGGATGAATCAGAATCCGGGAGTACATGACAATCGCCTCCTTCTGATCCTGTGAAACCAGCATCCAGGCGCCTTCGTTTGTTGCAAAAGGATCAGCAAGACGGTAATAGGTTCCGGTATGAATCAGCTTCCGGTACTGTTTTACAAATGCGACCTGTTTCTTTACTTCTTCAAACTCCTCTTCGGGCATGCGGGTGATGTCCAGCTCATAGCCGAAAGCACCGAACATGGCCACATTGAAACGGGTTTCCAGTGGTGTTTCGCGGAGGATCTGGTGATTCGGCACAACAGAAACATGAGCGCCCACGCTGCTGACCGGATAACAGTAGGAGGTACCGTACTGGATACCGATGCGTTCCACCGCGTCGGTGTCATCGCTGCACCACGCCTGAGGTGCATAGTAGAGCATACCGGGATCAAAACGTGCTCCGCCGCTGGCACAGGATTCAAACAGAATCTCCGGGAAACGGGTAATCAGCCGCTCATACAGATCATACACGCCCAGAATATAGCGGTGATAGATCTCGCCCTGCTGATTGGCCGCATATGCAGCCGAATAACATTCGGTGATGCTGCGGTTCATATCCCATTTGATATAGGTAATATCAGAATCGGCAATCACCTTTTCCATCATTTCGTAAATAGCATCCACCACAACTTTTCTGGAGAAATCCAGTACGCACTGGTTGCGGCCCAGAGAAGGTTCCCGTCCGGGTGTCGCCAGAATCCAGTCAGGATGTGCCCGGAACAGGTCGCTGTCCTCATTTACCATTTCCGGCTCAAACCAGAGACCGAAACGCATGCCCATTTCGGTTATTTTTCTCGACAGGCCGCTGATTCCGTTCTCCAGCTTATCTGTATTGACAAACCAGTCTCCCAGTCCCCGAAAATCATCATTCCGCTTGCCGAACCATCCGTCATCCAGGACAAACAGCTCGATGCCCGCCTCACAGGCTTTCCGGGCAATGTTCAGGATCTTTTCCTCATCAAAATCCATATAGGTTGCTTCCCAGTTGTTCAGCAGAACCGGTCGCTCCCTGTCTCTCCAGTATCCTCTTGCCAGACGGGTGCGGTACAGTTCATGGAAGTTCTGACTCATGCCGTTGAGACCCTGTGCACTGTAAACCACAACCGCTTCGGGTGTCTGGAATACCTCGCCGGGCGTCAGATTCCAGCAGAAGCCTCTGGGATTGATACCGATCATAACACGGGTCTGACCGTAGGTATCGCCCTCCGCCTGTGCCAGGAAATTACCGCTGTATACCAGAGATACACCGTAGGCCTCTCCGCAGTCCTCTGTGGTACCCGGTTTGCGGATCACCACAAAAGGATTCTGATTGGGACTGGAGCAGCCGCGCATGCTTTCTACGGAAGTCACACCGCTTCCGATCTTTTTCACAAAGGGCTCACGTTCCCTTGCCCAGGCACCGGAAAACTGCATCCATTCGTATTCGGTACCCGGCAGATCCAGGCTGAAACTCATGGCAGAATTCAGTTTCAGCGTCTGACTTCCCTTATTCTCAAAATGCGCGCTTCTGGCAATGGCATTATAATCGCGGAAAACAGTATAATTCAGCTTCAGTTCCACCTGTGTCACTTCATCAAACAGAGTGAAAACAATTGTATCAGCCTCTTCGGGTGCTTCCGTATAAGTGGCAGGCAGACCGGAAAGTCCCGGCTTACCGGAAATGATTTCATGGGAAACATATCTGAAATTGCTGACATGGCTGCCATTTTCCTGCAGAATCTCAAAAGCAGGATTGCGGAAATCAGACGAACCAAAGGAAGGATATTCCTGCTTCAGCAGTTCCAGAGAAACATCCCTGCGGCCCAGGCCGCCCACCCAGGCAACCATGGAACGCATCCCGTACTCCTGCAGATGCTCAAAACTCTCCCGATCCCTCAGACGTTTCCCATAATAAAGCTGGCCCAGCTGGCCATTGGGCAGAATTGAAATAATATAACTGATCTCATCATTAAAAAGATGAAACTCTCCGGATTTTTCATGAAAAACAACACTCATGATAAGTCCCTCCCCCTTGAAAATTAAATAAAATATCTTTAATTGTTCCTTAAGTTTATGACACAATCCATAAAAAGCCAATCATCCCATGTTGAGCAAACATGGGATAATGTTGCAATTTGTATGCGATTTCTCCCGCAACTGTTCAAATCTTTATTCCCGGCGGATGAAAAAAACTGTCATTCCGCCCCATCCCCCCTCTCATCCGCCCTGCAAAAATCTGAACAGTTGCATTCCCCTGATTTTTCCTTTATAATCAGGTTGATACAACCAATATTCTGCTGTCTGTTTTGCGGGATATTTCATCCGGTTAAGCCGGGCGGCACCATTTTTATTTATTATTAAGGAGTAACATTATGAAGGTATTATTATTAAACGGCAGCCCTCACAAAAACGGCTGCACCTACACAGCTTTGTCCGTTGTTGCCGAACAGCTGGAGAAAAACGGTATTGAATCGGAGATTGTACATATCGCGGCAAAACCGGTCCGCGGATGTTCCGGCTGCGGTACCTGCAAGAAGGATGATAAAAAGCACTGCGTTTTCCTGGATGGCGGTGTTAATGAAGTCATCGATAAGCTGGAAAGTACTGATGGTCTGATTGTTGGTTCTCCTGTGTATTATGCATCTCCCAACGGAACGGTTCTGTCTTTCCTTGACCGTATGTTCTGCGCGGGAAGTTCCTATCTGGCCAGCAAACCGGCTGCTGCTGTGGTATCCGCCCGCCGTGCCGGCACTACAGCTTCCCTGGATGCCATCAACAAATATTTCACCATTAACCGTATGCCTGTGGTATCTTCAAACTACTGGAACATGGTTCACGGCAATACCCCTGAAGAAGTCATGAAGGATGAAGAGGGGATTCAGATCATGAGAGTTCTGGCTGATCAGATGTCCTGGATGCTGAAATGCATCGAAGCAGGCAGACAGGCAGGTATCACCGCACCCGAAGGGGAGGAAAAGATCAAAACCAATTTTATCAGATAAGACAATATTGACATCTGTTCAAGTCTATTCGTCTCCGAACAGCTGCAGCATACAGGACAATATGGCTGTTCCGGATCATGGACCGGAACAGCGTTTTTCAGCAGTGAGAGCGCTCTGCCATATTTTTAAATCATTTCACGCCGCAGCGGATTCTGTGACAGTTTCTGAATGATTTCCGTACGCGGAAAAAAGAGGTCAAATACATGTTTAAAATTTATCTGAAAAACCGCACTGCTCTGGTTCTCAGTGCGCTGATTGTACTGATTCTGCTTGGAAGCATCGCAGCTTTCCTGTTTCTGAATACAGGCGGGTCAACAGGAACGATTGCTGAAATTTATCAGGACGGCCAGCTGATTAAAACCATCGATCTGAATTCGGTGACAGAAGATTATTCTTTCACTGTTTCCGGAGAAAACGGGGCATACAATGTGGTAGATGTTCATCACGGGGAAATCGGTATTGCAGAGGCAAGCTGCCCCGACGGACTGTGTATCAATATGGGATTTATCCATTCCTCCGCCATGCCCGTCACCTGCCTGCCCAATAAACTGGTGATCAGGATCGTTACAGAAAGCGACAGTGCAGATAAGGTGGATGGAGTTGCGTATTAAAATATGAATGAGATGATACAAAAATATGAATAATTCAAAAAATGCAAAAAAAATGACGGTTCAGAAAATGGTTCTTCTGGCCATGTTTTCCACCATTGCTCTGACCGTATTCGTAATCGAATCCCTGCTGCCGCCCCTGGCTCCCATTCCCGGAATCAAACTGGGACTGGCCAATGTAGTTACTCTGATTCTGCTGGTGTGTTTCAATGAGCGTGACGCCTTTCTTGTACTGTTTGTCCGGATTCTGCTGGGCAGTATCTGCGCCGGACAGATGATGTCATTTATGTACAGCCTGTGCGGAGGTCTGCTGTGCTTTGTCACCATGGCACTGATCAACCGCCTGCTGCACAGGCAGTTCATTTTCATAACCAGCGTGTTCGGTGCCATCGCCCACAACATCGGCCAGCTGCTGGTTGCCATTTTTCTGGTCAGACAGCCGGGCATCCTGGTTTACCTGCCTTTAATGATGATCAGCGCGGTGCTGACCGGTCTGTTCACCGGATTCTGCGCCTGGTTTACAACACCCCGTCTGGAAAAGCAGCTGAACAGATATCATGTGCAGCGGTAGCATCCGCCGGTGCCGCATAAACCGAACGGTTACACAAACATCAGCAGTCCCGACAGAATCCCTGCCAGCAGTCCGCAGATTACATCGGAAGGATAATGTACCCCGCCCAGCACACGGATGACTGCCAGCAGGCAGCTCCAGATCAGGAAAAAGATTCCCATGGGCGGGCAGACGCTGAGAAAAGCCATGGAGATAACTGCCCCGGAAAAGATATGGCGGCTGGGCATGGAATGGCCTCTGGTGGCTTTTTTCATTAACGGAGACAGATTCCACGTCTCGTAGGGGCGAGGCCGGTCGATCCGTTTTCTGATCACGGAAAGCAGCACGAAAAATACAGCCGGCACTGCTGCCGCCCGGAGCCATCTGATATCCCCCAGCCACATAAGGCGTATAAGGAACAGCGGATAAATCACATAAACCGCCCCTGTCAGAAACCGGTTCAGCAGATTCAGGCCTCTGATCCACGCCGGATGCTTCCGGAAAGGAGCCGATATTCTGCTGTAAAACTGTTCATAATATTGCGTCTCCAGACCACATTTCTTCATTACTATTCAATTCTCCTGTTGTCTTATTGTTCTGTTTTCGCTTTTCCGTCCTCAATCTTCGGCCAGCATCACCATGCATTCTTTTCTGTAAAAACAGATACCGTATTTCCTGATATCTGAATAACCCTCCCGTCTCAGAATATCATCATATTTCTGTACGCAAATCTGATCCAGCGCATTCCTGCAGCACTCTTCCATCTTTCTGAATGAATCTGCAACTTTCAGTTCCATGATAACTGCACTGCCATTTTTCAGCATAGGCGTTTTCAAAACAATATCAGGACGCCCATATCCGCTTTCCCGATTGGAGTATACACGGTAACAGCTGGAAGTTTTCAGCAGCCCGCACAGAAATCCATGGTAATAATTTTCAGAATAATCATAAAAACTGATGGTTTCCAGAAGCTGTTCCGACAGGAAACTGCTGATAGCTTCACAGTCTCCATTTTCAATTCCCCGGAACAATTCCGACATATCCAGACTGCGGACTTTCTTTTCAAACCATCCCAGAACCGTATTGCGGTAAATGGAACGAATCTCCATATTGGGAATTGCCAGTCCGACATAGACACAATCATCTTCCCAATGCTCTTCGGTTTTCTTCAAATAACCTGTAAAAAAAAGGAAATTCCAGAGATTGTCCTCTGATTCATGAATATCCCCATAAGTAACATCTTCATGGATCGGTTTTTTCAGAACTTTTCCCGATATCAGGTCTTCAATCTCCTGCCGCATAGTGCTGTCTGCATACTCTACCAGATCTCTGACAATATTGTTTGAGGAGGTGTTGGACCAATACGGTTTCGGAAATGCTTCTTTGTTTTTCACAGCAGTTTTTATATAATTTACAATACTCCAGGGATTGTAAATCTCCTCCTGACCAAAGCAGTATCCATTATACCATTCTCTGACTTTGCCGTATTTTTCTTCCAGACCATACATCTGCAAAGCATGTTTTACTTCTTCATCCGTGAAGCCGAAGCTGTCATCAAAGTCTTCGCTTAATATGGAGTATATTTCCAGATTATTCAATCCAGTGAAGATGCTTTCCCTGCTGATCCGCAGACAGCCCGTTATAACCGCAAATTCCAGATACGGATTTGTTTTCAGCACTGATTCAAACAAAGAACGGATAAATGCTGTCATTTCCTCATAGAATCTTTCAAAATACGCATTCTCCAGCGGTACATCATATTCGTCGATCAGTACAATTGCATTTTTTCCATAATACCTGGAAAGACAGTAGGACAGAAATTCCAGCGCTTTTGCATACTCTATTTTCTCCGCTTCCCTGTCCATAATTGCCCGAAAACGCTTCTTTTCTGCATCCGTCAAATTACGGGTCTTCAATACGAAAGAATGTCTGCGGTATTCCTTTGCAATTTCATCCAGAATACTGGCATAGGCCATTTCATAATCGGGCTGTTTGGCTGATTTCAGCGTAAGACAGATGACAGGATATTGTTCCTGATGACAGGTATACTGTTCGCCGCAGGAAGATATCCTGAGAGCCCGGAAAATATAACTGTTATCTATTTTCTGACCATTTTCATCCAGCTCCAGTTCAAAAAAGCGGCGCAGCATGCTCAGATTCAGCGTCTTTCCGAATCGCCTGGGACGCGTAAAAAGACTTACTTTTCCGCCCCTGTCCAGAAGTTCCCTGATCATAAGGGTTTTATCTATATAAAACAGATCCTTATCAATAATTTCCCGTATATCTTCATATCCTACCGGGATTTTTTTCATGCCATTTACCATTTTACCGTCCATCCCTTCATTTACTCCATCTCTTCATTCAATCCAGCCCTTCATTCAATCCAGCCCTTCATAATCAAATGCCGGGATAAAGCTTTCTTCGGCGGTTTCGCCTTCCTGAATAAATCCCTGTTCTACACCCAGTTCAATGGCATAATCCACCAGCGCATCGTATTCCTCCTGCGTTACTTTTCGCTGAAGCTCCGGGTAATCCGGCAGCTCATTGCAGGGCGTATACTGATTCATGATGCTGATGTATATCCGGCTGCCCCATGTTTCATACAGATAACGGATAATATTTTTCGAGTCTTCAAGCTGTCCGGGCAGCAGCAGATGACGTACGATGACGCCTTTTTTCATGAGCAGCAGTTCTTCCCCGTCCTCTGTGTACACGCCGGGTACCGGCTCCAGAACCGGTTCTCCTGTCTGGCGGATCATTTCCCCGATTGCCGCAGAGGCATACGCAAAATAATCAGGCGCACCGGCGTATCGTGCAGCCAGACGGCTGTCCATATATTTCAGGTCAGGGAGCCAGATATCCACCAATCCTTCCAGCAGCCTGAGCGTCTGAACCTTTTCATAGCTTCCTGTATTGTAGACAACGGGAATGGAAAGCCCCCGGTCTTTCGCACGCCGCAGTGCC
>JALFLM010000187.1 GCA_022774705.1 Lachnospiraceae bacterium
TGGGAGGAAAACCGCAGACAGATCAGTGACATCGTTGCAGATTCCTATCTGGAAGGGTATGATGAACTCAACATCGGAGCTTCCTTTAAGAGAGCTGCCGCTGTCAGCATCGCATATTCCGTCTTTACCCGGACGGTGGGCAATGCAGATGACTATTTTGAACACGAGGATTTTCTGGACATCTTTGATTTTAATACACAGGCTGCCGCCAATGTGCTGGGAACTGCGGTCAGCGAAATGTCCAGTCAGATCTTTCGGGAAATTGAACGCACGATCCGAACCTATGAAAGAGATAAGCAGGCAGAAAGGAGCCAAAACTATGATGGAGCTGAATTACACGAAGAACGGCGATTACCTGATTCCGGACATTCAGTTGTCGGTGCAGGAACAGAAGCCCCTGGGCAAGTACGGGAGGATGCGCAGAGCGTTCCTGCAGGAGAACAACACGCTGCTGTACAATCACCTGATTCTGACCGAGAAGCTGTACCCGCACCTGTGGGAGATTCAGGAGACCGCGACCGCACGGATGGAACAGATGATGGCGGAGCTTCTGAAAGCAAATCCGGCACCGGACAAGAAATCGAACCAGATGGCCTGGGTGCAGCACATGAATATGCTGAAAGCGCAGGCAGAGGAAGTCATTCTGACGGAACTTATCAACAGTTGAATTTCATGAGCCTGTTTCAGTCCGAAGCAGAGCAGATTCAGAAAATTGATGCGGCAACAGAGAATGCAGCCAGAGAAGCGGAGAGCGAAAAGCCCTCCGCTTTTGTCATTTCTGAGGATGAAATCGACCGGATGCTGCGGACAGGTTCTAATTTTGAAGGCGGGAAAATCCGTATTTATGCGCTGTATCAGCAGCAAGGTGACGCAAAAGAACGAGCTGCATTCCTGAAAGCGGAATACGGTCTCGGCGGTCACAGCTATACCTTTATGGATGGCAGTCGCGGTTTTGCCGATTATAACGGAAAAGGCATTCAGCTTCGCAATTATGACCATGACCGGGAAGTGCGCCTCACATGGTCGGCGGTGGATAAGCGGTTAGACCGGCTTGTGGAAAATGGTCAGTATCTGACTGCGCTGGAAATGGAAGAGTATCGGAAGCTGGAGCAGGAATATGGTGCACCGCTTCCTATGCCGACTGCCGCCCATGTATTTCCGCCAACACCACCGGAACGCTACGATACCGGAAATGAGCATGTGGACAATATGCTGAATACGGCTGCGGATATCTATGCCCGGAGCGAGCTGGCAGCACCCCAGCGGTTTACCGTGATGGAAACTGACTATGGCTATGCGGTTTGGGATGATATTCAGGATGGCATTCATGTGGAGCCGGATGGTGTCAGCGAAGAGTTTACCAGCGAATGGGAGGCAGAGACCTACCGCCAGCAGCTAATTGAAAAAGTCCAGGAACGGGAAGCCAAAGACTGGCTCTATGTTGAGCAGAGCAAGCAGAATTTGCAGCAGGACATTCCATTCCCAGATGTGGAATCCGAAGAAGCACAGAAACTGGCTCAAGCAGAGACAGATCCTCTGGTGCTGGAAATGCAGGAACGCGCCAGAGAACTTGCCAGAGAATCTGGCTATGCACCGGATGAACGATTTGTAGTTACGATGACCGGCGATAATTTCCCGGATTCTAAGGATGCGTTTGCCATCTGGGATTATGTCAAAGAAGAGTATTACGGATATTCGGACGGAAAAGTGCAGACATTTGCCGATTATGTGAGCGCGTCAGAGGCGTTGCAGGAGATTCGCGGCAGGAACATGGAGGCTGAAAAAGAGCCTGCAACTGTGCAGCCAGAACCCGCAGCTCCGGTGCAGCCGGATTATCGTGTCGGCGATACGTTGTATCTGGACGGAAAGGCATTTACGATTGAAAAAGTCGGGCTTTTCGATGTGGAGCTTCGAGACCCGGATTCCGTGTATCCGATCTTCCGCTCGGAAAGCAAAGAAAATCTGGCAAGGCTTTTGGGGCATGAGGAAAATGTTCACCTGCACAATCTGGTGGTTGATCTGAATCCGGAAAAAGAAGCAGTGTCAAAAGATATTGAGAATTCAGGTACTGTATGTTCGGATGAGGCATTGGATCAGCTCCCGATTACAACTGTGATTGATGGGAGAGTTCAAACGTTTCCTAATGCGGCTGAGGAAGAAGCGTTCCGGGCAGGGCATGAAGCAAAACATGCGGAGAACTACCGCATCAACAGCTTTCACCTCGGTGAAGGCAGTCCTAAACAGAAATTCCGTGCCAACATGGATGCCATCTACACGCTGAAAACTTTGGAAAATCAGAACAGGGATGCGACACCGGAGGAACAGGAAACGCTGGCCAATTATGTCGGCTGGGGCGGGCTGGCAGATGCCTTTGACGCAGAGAAAACTGCCTGGGCAGGCGAATATAAGGAGCTGAAAGCAGCTCTTACGGAAGAAGAATATGCCGCAGCAAGGGCTTCGACTCTGAATGCACATTACACCAGCCCTACCGTGATCCGTGCAATCTATGAAGCATTGGACGGTATGGGATTTGAGAAAGGCAATATTCTGGAACCGTCGATGGGTGTCGGCAACTTCTTCGGTATGCTGCCGGATTCCATGCTGGGAAGCAGACTGTATGGTGTGGAACTGGATTCCATCACCGGGCGCATTGCGCAAAAGCTGTATCCGCAGGCAGAAATCAAGGTAGCAGGCTTTGAGACCACTGACCGGCGCGACTTCTATGATCTGGCCGTGGGCAATGTGCCCTTTGGCAACTACCGTGTCAGCGATAAGCCCTATGATAAGCTCGGTTTTTCTATCCACAACTATTTCTTTGCCAAGGCATTGGATCAGGTTCGTCCCGGTGGTATCGTGGCCTTTGTTACCAGCCGCTATACGATGGATTCCAAGAATCCGGACGCGCGAAAGTATCTGGCACAGCGGGCAGAACTACTGGGAGCCATTCGACTTCCCAACAACGCATTCCGTGCCAATGCCGGTACAGATGTAGTGTCGGATATCATTTTCCTGCAAAAGAGAGACCATCCCATTGATATCGAACCGGATTGGGTGCATCTGGGGCTGACATCGGAGGGGATAACCCTCAACAGCTACTTTGTTGACCACCCGGAAATGGTGCTGGGTGAGATTACAACAGAAAGTACCCAGTACGGCAAGGAAGAATGTACGGTCATTCCGATTCCGGATGAGGATCTGGGAGACCAGCTACATGAGGCTGTGCAGCATATCGGCGGTCACTATGAAGCACAGGAGCTGGCACCGGAGGAAGAGCTGTCCTTGCAGGGAGAAACCATTCCGGCAGACCCCAATGTAAAGAACTTCTCCTATGCAGTGGTGGATGGGGATGTTTATTTCCGTGAGAACAGCATCATGCGAAAGGCTGACCTTTCTGCGACAGCTACCGGCAGGATCAAAGGCATGGTGGAGCTTCGTACCATCGTGCAGGAACTGATCGACTATCAGCTGAACGATTATCCGGAGGACGCGATTGCCCAGAAACAGCGGGAACTGAATGTAGCCTATGACCGATTCGCCGATCAGTATGGGCTTATCAATTCCCGTGCAAATGCACAGGCTTTTTCGGAAGATTCGTCTTATTATCTGCTCTGCTCTCTGGAAAAGGTAGACGAAAACGGCAGGCTGGAATCCAAGGCAGATATGTTCACCAAACGGACGATTCGACCGGAACGGGCTGTTACCAGCGTAGATACCCCGGCTGAAGCTCTGGCAATCTCCATCGGAGAGCGAGGCAGAGTCGATTTGTCCTATATGTCGGAGCTTTTAGGTACACCTGGGGAATATGAAAAAATCCAGCAGGAACTGCATGGTGTCATTTTCAAAGACCCAATGACGCAGGGCGGCGAGGAAACCGGCTGGGTGACGGCTGATGAATATCTGTCCGGCAATGTCCGGGAAAAGCTCCGCGTGGCAGAACTGGCCGCAGCTTCTGACCCTGCCTTTGCGGTAAATACGGAATATCTGAAAAAGGCACAGCCGAAAGACCTGGATGCTTCGGAGATTGATGTGCGCCTTGGTGCCACATGGGTCAATCGGGATTATATCCAGCAGTTTATGGAAGAAACCTTTGAACCGCCGTTTTATCTGCGCCGGAACATTGAAGTGAAATTCTCTCCCATGACGGCAGAGTGGCAGATCACTGGTAAGAGTACACCGAGCCGGAATGATGTTCATGCCTATATGACCTACGGCACCAGCCGAGCTAACGCCTACCGGATTCTGGAGGATACGCTGAATCTGCGGGATATCCGTATCTACGATACCGTGGAGGATGCAGACGGAAAGCAGAAGCGGGTTCTGAATAAAAAGGAGACCACCCTCGCCCAGCAGAAACAGCAGGCCATTAAGGATGCGTTCCAGAACTGGGTGTGGAAAGACCCTTATCGCCGTGCGGAACT